>ONVG01000007.1 GCA_900321195.1 uncultured Eubacteriales bacterium | reverse complement strand
GGAGCGACAACGGAATTTGCAAAACCGGTTATCGGTACAAGAGTGCCTGCGCCGGCATATTTTGCTATGTCGTCATACCAGCTGAACGCCGTGAAAACAGCGGCTAAAAATATAAGGGTTATGCTCGTCAGACATCTTGCGTCCTTTAACGGCAGACCTGCCGCATACTGATATGTGTCAGTCAGAGCCTGACCTGTTATGCATATAAATCCTCCTGACAGAAAGGCGTATGCACAGTCCCTGAAAAGACGGCTTTTCGGAGACGCCCTGTCCACCATTGAGGAATATTCCTTTTGAGATATATTCATTTTATCGTACTCCTTTTTCAGCTCGGAGCTGACATCTTTATTCAAGGTTTATTATTTCCCGATATTGCATATAAATTCAAATTTTTTAAAAGCATAGGTGATATGTTTGAGAGAAGTATATTTAGACAACAGCGCAACAACAAGGGTATGCGAAGAAGCGGCGCAGAAGGCACTTGAGGTAATGACGGAAAAATACGGCAACCCGTCGTCACTTCATTCAAAGGGAATAGAAGCCCAGCATGAGCTTGAAGCCGCAAGAAAAGCATGCGCCGATATGCTGTCTGCGGACAGCGGAGAGATATATTTTACATCCGGCGGTACAGAGAGCAACAATACGGCTTTGTTCGGTGCTGCAAGAGCATTGAAGCGCAGAGGAAACAGGATAATAACGACCGCTGTTGAGCATTCATCTGTAATAGAGGCGGCAGCCGAGCTTGAAAAGAACGGGTTTGAGGTCATATATTTAGAGCCTGACAAAAGCGGAAGAATAAATATCGACGACCTGA
Organism: uncultured Eubacteriales bacterium; assembly: GCA_900321195.1. Classification (GTDB taxonomy): domain Bacteria; phylum Bacillota; class Clostridia; order Oscillospirales; family Acutalibacteraceae; genus UBA1213. The sequence continues at coordinate 15,783 of ONVG01000007.1, read as the reverse complement.
AAAAAGCCGTAAATGATAAAACGATACTTGTCAGCATAATGGCTGTGAACAACGAAACGGGAGCTGTGCAGCCGATAGAAAATGCAGGAAGGATAATACACAGAGCCGCGCCCGATGCGCTTTTTCACGTTGATTTTGTACAGGGCTTCGGGAAGCTGCCTTTAAAGCCGAAAAAGCTTGGCATAGACCTTCTGAGCGCAAGCTCGCACAAGATACACGGTCCTAAGGGAGCGGGAATACTTTATATAAGAAAAGGCGCAAGGATAATACCTTTGCATTACGGCGGAGAACAGCAGAAAAAGCTTCGTCCGGGAACAGAGCCTGTCGCCGCGGCCTGCGGAATGGGAGCGGCTGTAAAAGCCCTGCCCGATATGCAGAGCGAAAATGCATATATAAAGGATATTAATATGTATCTTAGAGAAAAGCTTTCGGGAATAAAAAATATAACGATAAATTCCGGCGAAGAATGTCTGCCGTATATACTCAATTTTTCGGCAGTCGGAATACGCTCCGAAACGATGCTGCATTATCTTGAAGAAAGAAATATATTCGTTTCAAGCGGTTCTGCCTGCGCCAAAGGCAAAAAAAGCCATGTCCTTAAAGCTATGGGACTTACCGACAAACAGTCTGATTCGGCTGTGAGAGTAAGCTTTTCAAGGTTCAATTCAAGAGAAGATATCGATATTCTTGTAAATGAGATAATAAATGCAAATAATACACTTGCAAGAAGCGTTTAAAAGTGCTAAACTTCTTGTAGTATGTTTTAAGCTCGAAGCTCTGAGCTTTGAGCCGATAAATAAGGGAGAATGAGATAAATGAAGGAAATAGTACTCTTAAAGCTTGGTGAGATAGTTCTTAAAGGACTTAACCGCAAAAACTTCGAGGATACTTTGATAAGAAGTCTTAAAAGACGGCTCGCAAGACTCGGAAGCTTTCGTGTGCGCGCGGCGCAGTCAACTATATATGTTGAGCCTATGGATGACGGCATAGATATGGATGATGTTACGGAATGCGTTTCAAAGATATTCGGAGTGGCCGCCTTTGCAAGAGCGTGTACGGCGGAAAAGGATATGGAAAAGATAAAAGCCGCCGCATGTGAATATCTTGCTGATGTTTTAGGCGATGCAAAGACATTCAAGGTCGAGGCAAAGCGCTCCGACAAGAAATTTCCGTATAAATCGCCTGAGATATGCAATGAGGTGGGCGGCTGTCTTTTGGAGAGCTTTCCGCATCTCAGCGTAGACGTACATCACCCCGATGTAACAGTTACTGTGGAGATAAGAGATTTTGCCGCATATATCCGCTCAGACCTCATAAGAGGAGCAGGCGGCATACCTGTAGGAACAGGCGGAAAGGCTTGTGTGCTGATATCGGGCGGAATAGACAGTCCTGTAGCGTCATATATGATGGCTAAAAGAGGTCTGGAGCTTATAGCAGTGCATTTTGCAAGTCCTCCTTATACGAGCCTGAGAGCAGAGGAAAAGGTGCAGGAGCTTCTCGGAAAGGTCGCTGCATACAGCGGCAGGATAAAGATGTTTACCGTACACTTTACCGATATACAGGAACAGATAAGAGAAAAGTGCAGGGAAGAATATTTTACTATAATAATGAGACGCTTTATGATGCAGATATCCGAAAGGATAGCGCGTGAAAACGACTGTCAGGCTTTGATAACAGGCGAAAGTCTCGGTCAGGTAGCAAGTCAGACGATAGGCGCAGTAGCATGTACGGATGCGGTATGCGGCATGCCCGTTTTCAGACCGCTGATAGGTATGGATAAAGAGGAGATAATCGAAATATCCAGAAAGATAGATACCTTTGAGGTGTCCATACAGCCGTATGAGGATTGCTGTACGGTATTCACGCCAAAGCATCCCCGTACAAGACCCGTAATAGAAACAGTAGCCGCCGAACAGGATAAGCTTGAATGTGAAAGACTTATCGATGAAGCAGTAAAGAATATAAAGATGCTCGTCATACAGTAATGCGGACATCCTAATATTATGAGCAGCAACAGGAGTGATAAAAGATGAATGCAGAAATATATTTTCCGAGAAACGGAAGGGCATTTGATCAGACATCAAGCAAGAGATTTGATTCTACCATAAAAAAGCTAAGTGATATCAATATGAATATCCTTTACAAGACTGAAATAGACCTTACGGAGCACAGCATATCCGAAGCGTTGTCAGTCAGCGAATCCGGAGATGAAAAGATAAATTCCATCTTTATTGCCGATGCTATAAACGAGGACAGCGAGGAAAAGGCAAGGGAAATATTCGATAACTTCGGAATGGTGGATAATGTCAAAAGATATGAGATAAAATGCAAAGACCCCGAAGAAGACCCTTTTGCAGATGATAACGGCAAAAAGAAGAAGAAAAAGAAAAAAGCTAAAAATATTTACGCTGATGAGGAAGATGCTCTTTCCGCAGATGAAGAAAAGTCTGACGAAACAAGTATAAACGATAACGGACTTATTGATATAAGCGGCGGCGTCGTTACGATAGAGCAGGAAAAGCTTTTCTTTTACAGTGCGGAATATAACGGCAAGACAATAGTTCTTTTGCCGCCTGCCGATAAATTCGATGTTGATTTCAGTACAGTTATATTTACTGCTGCAAGGAAAATAATCTCACCAAAGAAAAAGCGTCCTCTCTGGCAGAGATTTTTCCCATGTAAGGGCGACCGTCCTGTAGATGTTGTAAGAAAAGTAATACTTATGCTTGCAATATGTACATTCTTCGTATCGTCATACATGCTGCTCAATATAATGGTTATAGAGCCGGCAATAAACGACCATACGACAAACGAGATAAAGGGACTTCTTATTTCCGAGCCTGACACTCCCGATAAGCCTAAGTCGAAGCCGACTGACGGTTCTGACGGCGTACTCCCTGATTTTGAAAAGCTTCTTGCTACTAATCCGGATACAGTGGGCTGGATAACCGTTCCGAATACTGTTATCGACTATGTTGTTGTACAGCCGCAGGAGCCGAAAGACCCGGAATATTATCTCCACAGGGATTTCTACGGCAACTACTCAAAATACGGCACTATATTCATGGACTACCGCAGCAAGCTTGATTCAAAGAACCTTATACTTCACGGTCATCATATGCAGGACGGAAGAATGTTCGCAAACATCAATTATTTTGATGACCTTGATTTCTACAAGAAAACGCCTGTATTTACATTCAATACACTCTATGAAAAGAACAAGTGGAAGATAATATCCGTATTCAAGACCAATACTCTTGAATGGCAGGGCGAATTCTTCAACTATCTCAGAGGCTCATTCAATGGAGATTATGATTTCCTCAACTTTGTATATGAGCTTCGTGCGCGCTCGATAATCGACTGTCCGGTATCTGTCAACGAAAACGATACTATTGTGACGCTTTCTACATGCAACTATGATATGGAGGATTTCCGTCTTGTTGTCGTTGCAAGAAAGGTGAGGGACGGCGAGGATGAAGCTGTAGATGTATCAAAGGCAAAATTAAATCCCGAACCGCTTTATCCGGACGCATGGTATTACACATACGGCGGCAATAAGCCGACTGTCACATCATTCCAGGATGCATTCAACAACAAGAAGATAGACTGGTATGACGGTAACGGAAAGTGGACGTCAAAGGATGATGAGGAACTCCATAAGCTTCTTATCGAAGGAAAGCAGAATGCCGGAAGAATGATGAAGGAATATCTCAAGGGAAGAAATTATCTCCCTGAACAGCAGGCAGAGATAGATGAGATAATCCAGAAATACAAACAGCAGATAGAAGAGGCTTCAAAGGCTTCAATGGTCAACGACCTTTATGCGCAGGCTATCGCAGAGCTTGACAGGGTAAGGACAAAGGAGCAGGTAAGTGAGGATGAAGAGGCAAGCAGAAAGCGTTACGAGCTGCAGCAGAGTGAGATAAAAATAAGAGAACTCAGCGATGCAAAGATGAATGCCATAAACAGAATGAAAGCAACTGTATCCGATAAGCTTTACCGTCAGGATGAGCGTGTACAAGTCGAGGAAATGGTGGCAGACTACACAAGAAGGATAACGGATGCAGAGACCGCCGAAGAAGCAGACAGACTTGCAGATGAAGCAATAGAGAAGCTTCTTAAAATAAAGACAAGCGCAGAGCTGCAGGCAAGTGATGATGAGATAGAAAAAAGCAGACTTGAAGAGGCTTCAAAGAAAGCAGAGGAGTCAAGACTTGCAGAACAGTCAAGACTTGCAGAGCAGTCAAGACTTGCAGAACAGTCCAGACTTGCGGAACAGTCCAGACTTGCAGAACAGTCCAGACTTGCGGAACAGTCCAGACTTGCAGAACAGTCCAGACAGGCTGAGGCTTCAAAACGTGCAGAAGAAGCTCTTAATGAACACAGGAACAATGCTATAAGATCACTTGAAACATATGTTGAATCTATAGTGACATACTACACTCCCGAACAGCAGGGACGTATGAGATCTGTGGTCAGCACATATTCCCGTGAAATCAAAAATTCAAAAACATCTCAGGAGATAGATGATAATCTCAATAAGGGTAAGGCGTTGATCGATAAAATAACTGATGAAGTAAAGCCATCATCTTCATCACCTGTAACGCCGTCATATTCAGTTCCGTCACCTGAGCCGGTTTCACAGCCTGAGCAGTCATCTGAACCTGTCAGCGAAACAACTGAGGTCAGTGAATGATCTGTATGGAGAAAGCTATGGAATATGAGATAATTTTCTATCATTCGGGCAGGACCGCAGAGATAGAAAGACTGCTTGAAAAAAGACTCGAAGCGCTTGACCTTTCAAGACGCATTTCGGCAGCGGCAGCCGATCCGGAGGAGCTTTCCGAAATGCTCAGAAAGTCAATGTCAGGATGTGAGCTTATATTTGTAGTCGGAGGACTTGACAACAGTAAGAAAAGTACGGATAATGTTATCTCGTCCGTACTTTCCTCCGAAAAAGGACTTTCCTCCGAAAGACTGATAGATGATGATGAAAACACCGCCTATCTTATACGCTCGGAAAAGCAGCTTATTGCCGTTATTCCCGATGATACCGAGGTCATAGAAAAGATGCTCGAAAAGAAGATAGTGAGCAGGATAAAGTCTGTCTTTTCTGTCAGCGAGCAGAATGATGAAAAGCCTTCAATAAATGAAATAAAAGAGGAGCTTGACAGGCAGCTCAGTGAGCTTGGACGTACAAGAACAAGCGTACAGTCACAGGGTGATGACAAAATCAAGGACGAAAAGGATATACTTCTTTATCTGTCAGTATCACTTGGCATTGTTTCAGCACTTCTTCTTATAACAGCATTGATATTGTATTTTATGTAATAAAACGCAGGTACGTTTGTGTGACGTGCCTGCGTTTTTTGTGATAAATAAAAAGTGCTGTAATTGTAAAATATTTAAAACAGCTTGATTTTATTGTGCTGTGTAATTATAATTATATCAAGGCTCTGTGTATTCCGACAGAGCTTGAAAAAATATCGGACTTTTTCTATCTTCTGTCAAGGCGGAATATGTTATTATAATAATATAATGACTTATCGGGCAATATTGAAATGGGGCTGAAAAAAATGAAAGAAAAAATCAGAAAAGTAAGAGATGTGCTTCTGTTTTCTGTGCTGCTCATGCCCTTGTTTACTACAGAGGCATCTGCAGCATATTCCCGCTACAGCTCAAGATCCGGCTTGGGAATTGTTGTGACTATATTGATAGTTATTGTTTTCGTAATAGTAAAGGCGGTCACAGGCTCTGATCTGACACTGCCAAGCAGAAGAACAAAAAGGGGCGGAAATCATAATTTTTTTAATAATAAAGAAAGTTTTGATGATACATACTATACCGGTATGAACGAGCTGAATTTACCGGACAGTCATTTTGACCCAAGACTCAGCAATTCGGAAAGGCTTATGCTCTCACAGTTTGAAAAAGAAGCTAAGCTCAGGCATCCCGACCCTGTAAGTACAGTATGTCCGAACTGCGGCGCGCCTCTCAGTATAAGCGATAAGGTAAAATGTCCTTACTGCCGCTCGGATATAATCAATAAAACTGTTTCCAACATGATGAATAAGAATAATAAGCCGATATCTCCGCAGGATTATAACCCTACCAGATATTATGATGAAAATATAACGGGCTATGAATCTCAGAATACCGACAACTATAGAAAACAGAGCGGCGATAACACATATAATAACGGATATAACGGATATTATGATGATAACTATGCGAACCGCAATTACAACGGATATTATAAAGGTCAAAGCTATAACAAAGATAATAATAACGATAACAGATGGTAAAAAACAAGCTGCCGCATCATAAGGTGCGGCAGCTTTTTAATGTCAGGCTTATAATTCAGATATTGTTCCGAAGGTGTAGCCCATGTCCTCCCATTTTGTAAGCAGTTCATCAAGTATTTCTGCATTTGTTGAAGATGTGCTGTGAAGAAGGACTATCGCTCCGTTGTGGATGCGCGGGATAAGCTTGTCAAAGGCTTCTTTTTTTGTCGGCTGAGCGTCATTGTACCAGTCAACATAGGCAAGGCTCCAGAATACAGTCTTGTAGCCAAGCTCCTGAGCCATTTTCAGGTTTGATTCGCTGTATTTTCCCTGCGGAGGACGGTAGAGCTTTTTCATTTTCTCACCTGTTACGGATGTGTACAGCTCTTCAAGTCCTTCTATCTCTTTTCGGAAGGCTTCCTTGTCGGATATAGCCGACATATCGGGGTGAGTCATGGTGTGGTTCCCGACAGTGTGCCCTTCGCTTACCATTCTTTTTACGATATCGGGCGAGGTCTTCAGAAAGTTTCCTACAAGAAAGAATACTGCGCGGACATTGTGCTTTTTCAGCGTGTCGAGTATCTTTTCCGTCTGTCCGTTTTCATAGCCTGCGTCAAATGTGAGGTATATCTTTTTTTCGGATGTATCTCCGAGATAGCAGGCGTTGAATTCCTTCAGCTTTTCGGCTGTAGCATTTCCGGAAGGTATGCCGCTGCTCGTGTTGAAGCTTAATCCCCAGTTTGTGTCTGCGTTAACGGCTACTGCGGCATCCTTGTTCATAGCTCCTGCGGCTGCGAATATCACTCCGAACAGTACAAGAACGGCAGACAAAGCGATGACCGCCGTTTTCCGTTTCAATATAAAATACAAAATTCACCGCTCCTTATTTATCTCTTGATAAGACTGTCAATAAATAGTATGCGGTGAATTTTCTTTTATTCCGAAAAGATACCTTTAAGCTCCGAGCATAGAAGATTTTTTATTGCAGGACGGTATTTTTCTATGGTGTTTGCCGCCGATGAAAGCATGTATTCAAATGCGGAATCGCTTATGCCCGAATTGTAGAAGCTTGATGTGAGCTTGTAATATATAAGGTGTTCGCTTATGTCAAAGCAAAGCTCTCCGTCTGGTATAGAGTGATTTATCATGCAGAGCGCAAGGGCGGCGTCGGTCGTTTTGTCATAAGGTACGTTTCTGTACAGCGCTGACCACAGAGTTATGAGCATTTTTGAGCTGTCTATAGAGAATATCATGCATATATCTCTGTCACGGCTGTATACACTGCATTTTACACAGTCATTGCTGCATATCTCATAGTCTATACTGTTGCGTTCAAGGACGCTGCAAAGTGAGCTGAATGAATTTTTGGTTCCGGCTGCGGTGAGCATTTATCATTTCTCCTTTCGGCTGTTGTTCCGTGTTGGATGTTACAATTATTTTATATCACAGCAGGAGTAAATATATGCTCGAAAAAAGCAGCTTTTATTAAATTCTTTCAAGTTCGTCAAGTATCACGGCTCTCATATCGGAAGCAAGATAAAGTGAGCCGAAAACTATAACTGCGCCGTCAACAGCGTCTGCATAGGCCAAAGCCTTGTCGAATGCGGTGTCGTATCCGGTGCATACCTCGGCCGGAACGCCGAGAGAATTTATTATTGATGCAAGCTCGTCAGACATCATGGCTCTCGGATTGTTCGGAGTTACTGTTATTATCCTGTCAAACTCATGTACCAGTATTGACAGCGCACCCTTTACATCCTTGTCTGCAAGCATACCGACAATTCCTATTTTTTTCTTTTCGGGCATAATGCCCCTTAAAGCATTGTAAAGCGCTGACGTGCCGCCGGGATTGTGTGCGCCGTCTATCATCACGACAGGCTCTTTGCGCAGAACCTCCATTCTTGCGGGGAAGAATGTCTTTTCAAGACCGTCTTTTACTGCTTTATCGGGTATGTCAAGACCTCTTGTTCTGAGCGCGGCTATAGTGTGGAGCGCTGCGGAAGCGTTTTTGAGCTGATGCTCGCCCAAAAGTGATATTTTTAATTTTATATCCTTTCCGCTGTTGAATATATCCGAGCTGAAAACAAATTCCGTTCCGTCAATGGATGATCTTGTTTTCCTTGCCGTATCGGGAGATGCGACTATAAGGCGGTTGTTTTTTTCGTCAGCCGCTTTTTTTATAACATCGATAACACCTCGCGGCTGTTCGCCGTATGCTATCGTTATCCCGTCAGGCTTTATTATGCCGCATTTTTCAAAGGCTATCTTTTCGCAGGTATCGCCGAGTATGGCGGTATGGTCAAGTGAAATGGACATTATAACGGATGCAAGCGGCGTGCCGATAATATTTGTAGCGTCAAATCTTCCGCCGAGACCTGTTTCAAGCACAACTACATCACAGCATTCATCCGCGAACCATTCAAGAGCGGCGGCAAATACAAGCTCAAATTCGGTTATCACTTTTCCCTCGTCCTTCATCTGCATGACGATGGGAAATATTTTTTCTATTATATCGGCTAATCTGTTTTCGGGTATCATTTCGCCGTTTATCTGAAATCTCTCACGGAATTCAAGAACGAAGGGCGATATAAAAAGACCTGTTTTATATCCTGCCTGTCTGAGAACGCTTGAAAGCATGGCGCATACCGAGCCTTTTCCGTTAGTGCCTGCGATATGTACGAATTTAAGCTTTTTATCGGGTGAGCCTATTCTTTCGACAAGCTCATTTATCCTTTCAAGTCCGGGTCTGCTTCCGAAAACCAAAAGAGAGTTTATTTTTTTAACAGCTTCATTATATGTCATATCCCATTACTCCTTTATGTTTTGCAAAAAATACAAAAAAGCCTTGATGTAAGTCAAGGCTTTTTCACACGAGCGTCGCTAAGGGGATTCGAACCTCCGACCTACCGCTTAGGAGGCGGTCGCTCTATCCTGCTGAGCTATAGCGACATGCAGAACACTATATTATTTTACAATGTAATCACTGGAATGTCAAGCTTTTTGAATTAAGAATTAATAAGAAATAATAATTATTGAGTGTTATCGTATTGACAAGCCGTATGATATATAGTAAAATGAAAATGCTTTTCAAATTCGCAGGTAAAGGGGCGGTCAGGTGAGCAGTTCGGGAGGATATAAGACCAGACAGCGTGAAGCGATACTTAATTATATGATAATGCATAAGGACTCGCATGTTACGGTGAACAAGATAGGCGATTATCTTGCCGCGCAGGGAACACCTGTAGGTACGACAACGATATATCGTCACCTTGAAAAGCTTTTGGAGCAGGGACTTGTAAGAAAGTACACGGTTGATACATCTACATGTGCATGCTTTCAGTATGCGGCGCAGAATGAGGGATGCCATGAGCATTTTCATCTTAAATGTGAGAAATGCGGAAAGCTGATACATCTTGAATGCAGCAGGCTTGACGGACTTCTGAGCCATATCTGTGAGGAACACGGCTTTTCGATAGACCCTTTCCGTACAGTTATATACGGAACGTGCAGGGAATGCGCGGAAAGTCCGGCTGTAGAGTCTCAGTGTGTGCAATGCAATGCTTTTAGTTCTGTGGAGGAAGAAAAATGAAAATAAAAAGGATATTGTGTATTATGGTGGCTGTGCTGATAACGGCAGTATGCTTCTGCTCATGCACAGGCACAGATGAAAAAAATAAGAAGGGCGGAAAGATAAGCGTAGTTACAACTATATTTCCGCCGTATGATTTTGCGCGTCAGGTCGCAGGCGATAAGGCGGAGCTTACCATGCTTTTGAAGCCCGGAACAGAGAGCCACAACTATGACCCGACACCGCAGGATATCATAAAAATACAGGATGCCGATCTGTTCATATATGTCGGCGGAGAGTCTGACAAATGGGTAGAGGATATGCTTGCGTCTGCATCAAAAAAGCCCAAGAAAATAATCGTTATGATGGACTGCGTAAACAAGCTTGAAGAAGAGATAGTAGAGGGTATGCAGGCTGAGGAGGAAGAACACGGAGATGAGGTGGAATATGACGAGCATGTCTGGACTTCACCTAAAAATGCCATAAAAATATCCAAGACAATATGCGAAGCAATGAAAGAGCTTGACAGCACAAACGAGGCTTTCTATGAGAAGAACACAAACGAATACAGCAAACAGCTTTCTTCACTTTCATATGATTTTCAGAATGTTGTCGATAACGGCAGGAGAAATACTATGATATTCGGCGACCGTTTCCCTTTCAAGTATTTTGCTGATGAGTACGGTCTGAAATATTATGCTGCATTTCCGGGCTGCTCATCCGAAACAGAGCCGAGCGCCGCAACAGTAGCTTTCCTTATAGACAAGGTAAAAGAGGAAAATATACCTGTGGTATTCACGATAGAGTTTTCGAGCGGAAAGATAGCCGATACCATTTGTGAGAGTACCGGAGCCAAAAAGCTTATGATGCATTCCTGCCACAATATAACTCAGGAACAGCTTGACAGCGGAGTTACATATATAGAGCTTATGAGGAACAATGTAACTGCTCTGAAGGAGGCACTTTCGTAAATGAAGCTTATCGAATGTGAGAATGTTTCCTTTTCGTATGAAAATACAGAGGTAGTAAAAAATCTGAACTTTCAGCTTAATGACGGAGATTATCTTTGTATCGTAGGCGAAAACGGTTCGGGAAAAAGTACTCTTATAAAGGGACTTTTAGGACTTAAACAGACATCGGGCGGCAGGATAATACGCTGCGAGGGACTGAAAGCAAAGGGAACGGGATATCTTCCGCAGCAGACGCCTGCACAGAAGGATTTTCCTGCAAGCGTTTTTGAGGTCGTTCTTTCGGGCAGGCTGAACAGCAGAGGATTTCGTCCGTTCTATTCAAAGCAGGATAAAGATACCGCAAACGAAAATATAAAGCGTCTTGGCATAGAGGAACTGAAAAATCAAAGCTATCGTGACCTTTCGGGCGGACAGCAGCAGAGAGTACTTCTTGCAAGGGCATTATGTGCAAGCAAACAGCTTTTGCTGCTTGATGAGCCTGTTACGGGACTTGACCCTATAATAACGGATGAGATGTACCGCCTTATAGATGACCTGAACAAGAATGAGAAGATAACTATAATAATGGTATCGCATGATATAGGCTCGTCCGTGAAATATGCAAGCCATATACTTCACCTGAATTATGAAAACAGCTTTTACGGCACTAAGGAAGAATATCTTAAAAGCCCTGTAGGAAAGCGTTTTCTCGGCAGTCAGGAAACTTGAATATATAAAATAAAGCTTAGGGTGTATTGAATTGACAGAACAGTTACAAAACATAATAAATATGTTCCAGTATGACTTCATGGTGCGCGCGATAATCGGCGGAATACTTGTTTCGCTGTGCGCGGCGCTTTTGGGAGTAAGTCTTGTGCTTAAAAGGTATTCGATGATAGGCGACGGACTTTCCCATGTCGGATTCGGTTCGCTTGCAATAGCGGCTTCGCTGAATTTGGTGTCACCGCTGGAATTTGCAATGCCCGTTGTCGTTATATCGGCGTTTTTCCTGTTAAGACTCAGCAGCAACAGCAAGATAAAGGGCGACGCCGCAATAGCGCTCGTTTCAACATCTGCGCTTGCAATAGGAATAACTGTAGCGACAATGACAAAAAGCATGGATTCGGATATTAACAGCTATCTTTTCGGAAGCATACTCTCAATGTCCGAAAGGGATATGTGGTTCAGTATAGTTCTTTCGGTGATAGTCCTTGCGTTGTTCGTTGTTTTTTACAATAAGATATTTGCCGTTACGTTTGACGAGAATTTTGCCAAGGCAACGGGAACAAGGGCAGGTATATATAATATGATAATAGCAATGCTTACTGCGCTTACTATCGTTGTAGGCATGAAGATGATGGGCTCGCTGCTAATATCAAGTCTTATAATATTCCCTGCCATAACATCCATGAGAGTATGCAAGAGGTTCATAACTGTAATGATAAGCTCCGCACTGGTTTCTGTTGTATGCTTCTTTATAGGGCTTACGATATCTTATCTCTATTCAACGCCTGTCGGGGCAAGTATCGTAATAGTAAATCTTGCGGCGCTCATCATATTCTCCGCATTCGGCGGTATCATAAATTTTGCAGGAAAGAAAAATTAAGGAGTGAGATAAATGAGTTTTACTGACCCGTTCGTGCTGACAGTTTCATGTATCTGCCTGTCGCTTATAGCAATAGGCATCATAGTGATGCTGATAATGAAAAAATTCAATGCGCCCGAAAATGTAAGGGTGTTTACTTCCGTTGCGGTCGTCTTTGTCGGACTTCTTTTTGCAGGCTTTCTTGTTTACGTTGTCACGATATCGATGACAAGCGATGTGATGAACATTAGGAATTACAAGGAATACAAGCTTGAAAGCTCAGACTCGTCACACAAGCTGCTCGTAAAGGAATACAATTCCTTAAAAAAGACAGGCTTTGAAATATATGCTGACGGCAGCAAGGAAATGCTTGCCGATATAGAAACAGAGCTTTATTTTCCTTTTGCAAAGGAAGAGTACAAGACGGAATGGGACGCTGACAGCGTGAGCATATACTATACATACAAAAACAGTGAGGACGGCTATATCTGCAAATGCTGCAGGCTCGACCTGAAAAACAATAAGCTGATATCAGATGAAAAGGCGGATATCGACCTTTCAAAAAAGGATGAGCAGTCACTGCCTTCCGCAGCATAAAAAAATTAAGCAAAAAATAAACGTGATTTTCCATAAAAATTTAACTCTCCTATTATTTAAGATGCGTATTGATTGTGCTATTTTATAGTAAATTTGTTTTTTGATTTCGTTTGATTTGTATAATAATTTGTTTTACAAATCATGAAAAATATTGTACAATCATTATGAACTCTGCATTAAAGTGCGGAAATAAATAATAAGGAGAGTGTTTTTATTGGCAAACAAAAGAAAAACGGGTCTTGCGGCACTTAAAAAGATCTCGGCTGCTGTAATGTCTGCTGCGGTATTATGCACAGGCTTTGTCGGCTTCGGCAGCAGTTTTTCTCTGAGTGTCACGACAAAAGCTGCATCGACCGATTACGGTCTTGCACAGACTTCACAGGAAGGAGTCATCCTTCATTGCTGGAACTGGTCGTACAACAACATCAAAAAGTATATGAAGGATATAGCCGCAGCAGGCTATACTTCTATACAGACCTCACCGGTACAGCAGCCCAAGGATTACTACTGGCAGGGCGTTGCATACGGAAATGTAGGCATCCCCAACGGTACGGGCGGAGAGGACGGCAACTGGTGGAAGGCATATCAGCCTGTTACCTTCAATATCTGCGATAACGGCCATACATGGTACGGCACAAAGACTGAATTCAAGGCTATGTGCGCAGAGGCTGAAAAGTACGGTATAAAAGTCATCGTAGACATAGTTGCTAACCACATGGGAAATATACAGGGCTATAAGATAGCCGACAAAACAGCTGCCCTTGCAGAACAGCAGAAGGCTGTAATGGATGATATCTCACCGCAGGTAGGTGAATTCTGGGAGCCGAAAATGCTCACAGACCCGTCATACTGGCACATCAGCACATCATGGACGCATTCAAGCGACGGACGCTTTGACGTAACACAGGGAAATATGGGAATGCCCGACCTTAACACAGGCGACAGCAAGGTGCAGAACATGGTTCTCGGACTTCTCAAGGAATGTATCGACTGCGGCGCTGACGGCTTCCGTTTTGACGCTGCAAAGCATATCGAAACGCCGAAGGACAACGCGGCATTTGCAAGCAAATTCTGGGATGTTGTTCTTGACGGCGCAAGAGATTATTATAAGAATGTAAACGGCTATGACGGAGTTTATTTCTACGGCGAAGTACTCAACCGTCTTGACGATACCAATGCAGAGAACTACTATCTCAGCAAAATGTCAATCACAGACAACTCGACAAGCGACAACCTCAGAAACAGTGTTGTTCACGGCAGTGTCAGCGCGCTTGCAACATCAGGCTACTGCGGATATATACACGGCAAGGGCAACAGAGCAGTACTCTGGGCAGAATCACATGATACATATATGGGCGGCGGTTCTTCCTATGATGCAAACGATGCGGACATCAAAAAGACATGGGCGATACTCGCATCAAGAAAGGATTCTACAGCGCTCTTCTTTGCAAGACCTTATTATTCAAAGGATATCCTTGCAGGAGATGTTTCAAAGGCAAGACAGTCCTCGACAACAATACTTGAAAATCTTGGCGGCGACCAGACACAGCTCGGAGATGTCGGCTCTCTCACATGGGCGGATCCCGAAGTCGTAGCTGCAAACAGGTTCAGGAATTTCTTCATCGGACAGACAGAAAAGTTAGGCGCATCAGGCAACACGGCTTACAACATGAGAGGAACAACGGGTATCGTTATCGTAAGAGGTGAGGGTCCCGGCGCTGTAAGTCTGAGCGTAGGCATGAAGGACGGTACATATACTGATCAGGTGAGCGGTGAGAAATTCACTGTTTCAGGCGGCAAGATAACAGGTACTATAAAGAACAAGAACGGTATAGCAGTTATCTATAATCCTACAGTTGATTACGGTACTGTAAATCCCGTAAAGCCCACAGTTCTTAAAATAAATGCTTCAACGGCAGACGGCAAGAACGTATTCTATACAAACAATGTTGATGTAAAGATCTCGACAGAAGGAGCATCTGTTGTAAAGTATTCTACTTCCGAGGGTATCTCAGGCACACTTACAGGCACATCAAAGACTATAAATGTAGGTACATACACCGCAACAGGCGAAGATGTTACACTTACCGTTACAGCTGCGGCAAGTGACGGCGCAAAAAAGGAAAAAACATACACATTTTCAAAGAAAACTGTCAGCGCAGAATATCCTACACTTTCAAAGGGCGGAGTCGTATTTGACAATTCCGATTATAACTGGGCTAAGGTTTACTGCTATGCATACACAGGCGACGGCGCTGTTAAGAATGCCGCATGGCCGGGCGTTGAGATGAATGCAGAGAACGGCGATTATTATTCATACGAGTTCCCGTCAACTCTTACAGGAACAGTAAGCGTTATATTCAGCAACGGTTCAGGCGTTCAGTATCCGGGTTCAGGTCAGGCAGGACTTACAATGAGCAATACAGCCAAAAAGCTGTTCAAAAAGGGCGCTCTTCAGGCACTTCCGGAATCTACTACGACATTGAAGGTATCTCTCAAAGCAACATATGACCAGCTTGCTGTCGGTCAGCCGATAACACTCAAGGCAGCGGCTTCAAATGCAAGCGGTACTGTAAAATACACATTCCTTGCAAATGACGGTACTACGATAAGAGCGGCAGGAACATCAAATACATGTACATGGACACCGTCAAAGGCAGGAAAATATGTAATAGCTGTTCAGGCTTCAGACTCATCACGCACCGTTACAAGCACTGCAAAGCTTGATATATCTTCCGATGCAAAGTTAAGCGCATCATTGAAATACACGGTATCATACAACACTATAAAGCTTACGGC
>ONVG01000063.1 GCA_900321195.1 uncultured Eubacteriales bacterium | reverse complement strand
AAATAAAAGTGAGATCTGCTTCGCTTCTTCCTGATGCTATTAAAAACGCCTTTTCCTTGATTATTAAAGAAGATTGCTTAGGATGGTTCAAATCCTGTGACATTTGCTGCTAATTATTTTGATTGCTATAGAAAGCTCTCCACAGTATTGCATGTAAGCGCCTCTCGCATCTATGCGGGCATCTTTTGCATTTCCCTGTAAAGCAGCCTGTGATTTTCTTTTTTGAGTATCCTGATTTTTGATGTTCATATTTGTTGTATTTATCAACGACAGCACTATTATCAATTATGGCTGTCAGCCTTTTCAAAAAGCTTAAAGCGACAGGGAGACCCTGCCGCTTTAATGGCTTATATTATGGATACTGAGAATCATTCCTCAATGTCCTTACACTTTACTCTGTTCATCCTGCAGTAACGTCTTACATAAGCGTTATCGTGCGAACAGTAAACAACAAGAGTTCTGTTTGAACCATTAAATGCATTCTCACGGATATTGGTAATAGTGTCAGGAAGAACAAGTCTTCTGAGCGTTCCGCATTTGCTGAATGAGCCGTAACCGATAGTTTCAAGGTTATGAGGAATATTTACTGTATTGAGAGATGCACAGCCTGTAAATGCACCGTCGCCTATGTCTTTTACGGCTTCGGGTATATTTACTACTTTAAGCGATTCGCACCAGCTGAACGCATTCTTTCTGATATTCTTTACAGTTTCGGGAACTGTCACCTTGACAAGCGAACGGCATCCGCTGAATACATTTTCAGGAAGCTCGTCAACACCGTCGGGAATATTTATCTCCGTAAGCGACTCACAGTTCAGGAAAGCATGTCTGCCAAGTCCCTTTATGTTTGACGGTATATCAAACTGACTGAGCCTTTCACAGCCGATGAACGTACTCTGTCTTATTCTTTTGAGAGTTGACGGCAGCTCAATTCTTGCAAGCTTTGAACAGCCTGCAAATGCGCCTCTGCCAAGCTCAAGAAGTCCCTCAGGCAGATTTATCGTCATAAGCTTCTTACAGTTCTCAAAAGCTCTCTCACCTATCTTGAGCATAGTTGAAGGTATTCCTACGGACTCAACTACATCGTTGCCTGAGAATGCTGCATCCTCAATGACCTGATAGCCCTCAGGAATAGCTATTCTTGTGCTGTGATAATGAAGTGCTTCCTCTGCCGTAAATACTCTTGCATCAGCAGGTATACCATTTGCTGAAACTGCGGGTGCAGCCTCTTTCTTCTCAGGCTGTACAGGCGGCTCCGGCTTTGTTTCTGTTACAGGCGGTTCAGTTTTTTCTTCTTTCTTCGGTTCATCGGAAAAGTCTGCAGCTGCATGCTTCGGCTTTTCCTCTTCCTTAGGCTCGTCGGTAAAGTCTATAACTGTACGCTTCGGCTTTTCCTCTTCCTTAGGCTCGTCGGTAAAGTCTATAACTGTACGCTTCGGCTTTTCTTCTTCCTTAGGTTCATCGGTAAAGTCTATAACTGTACGCTTCGGCTTTTCCTCTTCCTTAGGCTCATCAGTAAAGTCTATAACTGTACGCTTTGGCTTTTCTTCCGGCTTTTTGTCATCAGCCTTTTTTTCATCATGCTTTGGCTCAGGCAAAGGCTTGTTGAAATTAGGCTGACCGGGCATCTGCTGATTTGGCATCTGCTGCATCCACGGGTTATATCCCCAAGGCATCTGCTGCTGCATTTGCTGCATTTGTTCAGGGGTCTGCGGCATCTGCTGCTGCATCCACGGGTTATATCCCCAAGGCATCTGCTGCTGCATTTGCTGCATTTGTTCGGGTGTCTGCGGTATCTGCTGCATCCACGGATTATATCCCCAAGGCATCTGCTGCATTTGCTGCATCTGTTCGGGCGTCTGCGGCACCTGCTGCATCCACGGGTTATATCCCCAAGGCATCTGCTGCATCTGCTCAGGGGTCTGCGGCATCTGCTGCATCCACGGATTCTGAGCTGTCTCTATCTTATTCTCAGCGTGCTTATCCTCTTCGGCTTTATCTTCACCGGAGCTTTCGTCCTCGCTCTTTTCGTCCTCGCTTGTTTCTTCCTCAGCTTCGTCTGTAAAGTCTATTACAGTGCGCTTCGGTTTTTCTTCTTCCTCAGCCTCGTCTGTAAAATCTATTACAGTGCGCTTCGGTTTTTCTTCTTCCTCGGCCTCGTCTGTAAAGTCTATTACAGTGCGCTTCGGTTTTTCTTCTTCCTCGGCTTCGTCTGTAAAGTCTATTACAGTTTGCTTCGGTTTTTCTTCTTCCTCAGCTTCGTCTGTAAAGTCTATTATAGTTTGCTTCGGTTTTTCTTCTTCCTCAGCTTCATCTGTAAAGTCAGTATCGGACTTTTCGCCTTCAACGTCGATATGACCTTCATCATCCTGTTTTTCTTCTTCATCACTCTTGAAGAAATCAAATACATGTGCTCTTTCGGGAACATCATTAGCCCAATCGTCTATGATATCATGTTCTCCAGCGCCGATAAGCTTCTGACCGCCGGGCTCCCTGATATTTTCAGGCATCTGGTGCGTATGTATGTTAGGAGTTATGCCAAACATCGGAACGCTCCAGTCAAGCGCAAAAACAAAGCTTTCGACTACATAAGCAGCCCATTTATCCGCCATACATGCATCCGTTGTAAGCACCTTGATAGACTGTAGTATAGCTATACACTTGTCTATTTCCGGCTCGCTGTGTGCAAGATAAAGTGCATTGCACACACCCTGCTCATATGCGTCAAGGAAAACTTTCCTTTCCTGTTTGAGATCCGGTATAAACTCATCAAGCAATGCTCTGAGCTGTAAACCGTCTATCATAACATCTATGCCGTAGGTCTTAACGATATACCGCAAGGCTTCCTTAGCATCCTGAAAAGTAAGCTTATCTTCCTTTTCATCATCAAGCTCAGCTCCGCAGAACGGACAACGTATGATAAGATTTGCACGGGCGTTTGTTTTCCATTCGCTGCCGCAATGTTTACACTGCATTGTATATCACCGCCTTTTGTGTATTTTTACCTGTCAATGAATTGCCCATTACTTCAAGATCCCTCTCTGAAATAATACGATAGTTTAACTATAATAAATTTTCGACAGATTTTCAAGAGTAAATTATGTTATTTGTCAAAATCCCATATATTAATATAAAACCCCGCCCGTCAAAAAATCGTACAGTCAAAAATAAGATGTCTTAAAAAACAGACACCCAAAAATTAGTAAAAACATCTCAATTTTACTGCAAAAATTTATTATGCAGTATGCATTTACATAAATATTATACTAAATTTACTTATCACATTCAATATTTTTTTGCTTTTTTTATAAAAATTTTGCACGAATTTTTTGACGCTTTTTTAAGCACATTTTCCAGCAAAAAAAAAACGCAGATTCGTCAAAACGCACTATCGTATTCAAGAAAAAAGTGCAGCAGCCCAATACAAGGTCTGCCGCGCATATCTTATTCAGTTATGGAAAGGGCGATATTTTCCAGAGCTTCCCTGACAT
This sequence comes from uncultured Eubacteriales bacterium, assembly GCA_900321195.1. Classification (GTDB taxonomy): domain Bacteria; phylum Bacillota; class Clostridia; order Oscillospirales; family Acutalibacteraceae; genus UBA1213. The sequence continues at coordinate 13,531 of ONVG01000063.1, read as the reverse complement.
TAGGCTGACGCACGACAAAGGTTATAAACGGCGGTTCAAATCTGAGTATGGCAGCCCATCTGCCTTTGTTTATAGCAAAGCTCATGTTCTTCATCTTTTCATTATTGCTGAAAAATACGGAATAGTTTTCATGCTCATCTGCAAACTCCTTTATGAGCCGCTGATGTTCAAGATACTGCTCATATTTATAATAAAGCTTTTTTTCAAGAGCCTCATCTATGACCCAGAATGACACAGGCTTGCTTTGGAACTCTTCGCTGTCTATCATGTAGATATCCTCATGCAGTACCGAGCCGGAGGCTATTATATTATTCAGTATATTTCTTTGCTCATTATATACCTCAAATATCTTAAAGCGTTCATCATCGCTGACCATATTGCTGTCAAGCACAGAGGATAAAAGCTCAGGCGTCATAATAGCCATGTGCATACGGGAACATACGCCGAATTTTTCGCCGTAGTTATGCGAGTCTGCTTTCAGAAAATTTCTGAAAACAGAAATATTTGATTTATCATAAACATTCATAAGCGGTCTTGCTTTTTTGAGCATGAGCCTGAATTCAGCCTTGCGGTACTCGACCTCGGATGGCTTTGAAGTCAGAGTATATCTTATCTTATCAATAAATCCGACTATCCCATCGCCGTACATCACAGCGTCATCCGTACAGCAGCATGTAAAATAATGCAGATTATTTTTTATTCCAGGAATATAATAGGAATGTATCCTTTCCGTCATGTACAGCGGTATCATGCGCCTTACTTTTATCAGAAGCTCATCGACAGGGGTATCAAAATTGTTTATTATATATACATTTGTTCCACGCTTTACTATACACGAAAGAAGATACAGCCACTCATTTGAATAATCATCGTCAATGCTTATCGAATTATACAGTACATTGCTTACCATGTATAATTTCTTTGTCTTTGAGCTCAGCGCATAATAAAGAAAATCAAGCTCGGCTTCCCTTATGCCGTCAGCTCCTGTATATATCCTGTCTTCATGGCGTACATCGACAATATCTCTTTCAGGGAATATCATCTCCATACTTTTTACATAGCTGTCAATATCCATATCGTCTACATTTCCTGCAAACGGGATTATCAGCTCTTTTGAATAAAGACTTCCCGAACACAGCCATTTCTGCACAACATCTGTATATTCGCCGCTGTCATCGGGCATTCTGTCCGCTCCTATAAGAGCCGCTATCGTTTTGTCATCATTCCTGTACTTCTGATAAAGGAATTTTCCTGTCTGTATAGCAAATGCTTCCGGGTCGGATATATCTCTCTGCTTGCTTCTGAGTCTTGAAATATACGACGGGTCATAGCTGCAAAAACGCGCGAAATCGCTCATGTTGATATTGAGTATCGATACAAGTATGTTGAAGTTGCGCATGAGCATTTCCTTATCAACACCGGAAGGCTCAAAATCATCAAAGAGATTTTCGCATGATACTTCCATACCCTGTTTGTTCAAAAGCTCAACAAAACCATCTGCAAGTCTTCTGAGCTGTTCCTTGGAGGGATGTCTTGTGCCGTTCCTGTATCTGCTTATTACAGATACCGACATTCCCGATGCCTGTGCAAGCTCTTTGGCAGTACAATTATATTTTTCGAGCAAAAAATTCAATTGTTCTGAAACTTCCATAGTTATCCTTCCATCCTTTTTATACTAACCTATATAGGACGGCGAAAGCCCGGTTCCGTCATCCATTTCCGACAAAAAACGCTGTCGGAGCAAGCTTAATACATCTATAAAAATAATATTATATATTAAAGAATAAATCAAGCACACTATATTGTTAAAAAAGGAATAATTGGAAAAAGTTGACAGTTCGTCATTGACTATCCGTCAATAATCGACAAAAATGTATCAAAATATAATATAATAAAGGTATGATAAGAGTAATTATACGAAAAATTTTTTTATATATGATTAAGTTTGACAGATTTTGACAAATTACCCAAAGGCTTATAAGTATTTATTCGTATATAGAACCCCCCAAAGTGAGCAGATACTTCGTTGTCTGCTCACTTGGTTTTGGGGATATATTTATTTTTTCAGTATCATTTTTTATTAATGTCCGGAAAATGACGCAGCGCATTGTTCCGGTCTTATAAGCTTTCCCGAAAGCACCTGTGAACAAAGCTCGAACGAAAGCTCCTCCGCTTTTTCCGCAAGCTCAAAAAAGCTCTCGCTATGCTCCTTATTTTCAGCCTCGGCAAGCCATAGCTTATGATTTACATTTGCATAGTCGGGCATAAGTCTCGGATAGTCCTCCCTGAATATCGGGGAAAGTATCGGTCTTATACCGACAGCATCTTCTACTACACGGATGACGTTCCTTTTGATATGCGACCTGTCATCCAAAAGCGCAAGCGCATTGTGCCAGTCCTTCTGTACCCTGACAAGCTCGGTACGGGAGGTCTTTATTTTATACAGCCCTTCAAGAGTGCCGCACAATACGCAGGCTATCGTGTAATTCACAGTCCTGTCGATCGGCGCAGCATTCTGAAGTCTGAAATCGGATACCTTCATACCCGTTTCACGTCTGAGATAAAGCGAATCAAGCGCCGCCTCCATTTCGTGATGACAAAGTGAGGACGTCTTTTCGGAATATCTTCTTGACATCTGAGATGAACAGTATAATATATACGGATGTGCGATACTGTCAAAAGCATAATGCGTTATAAATCCGAGCGCATAGCTCAGCAGAATATCATCATGCGTCTTTCTTGCATAAACGACAAGATAATTAAGGATATCATTTGCCGGCGCATTGTGCATTATACTTCCAAGACGGCTGAAGCTCGTTTTTATGCCGAAAGGCAATATCCTGTGGCTGAAAAATATATCCGGTCCCGAAGCCCCCCATGAAAATGCCTTTCTGTTCGTTACAAGGCAAGGATACTTTTTTTCAAGACGCTTTCTAACCTTTTCAGCCAGAACAAAATGTGAAACTATAGCAGGCATGATATCCCTCCGCAAACATCATATTACTGTAAGCTTTGCAAAATTTGACATAAGCTTTTTCGTTCCTACCGTATCAAACGCTATTTCAAGCATATTATCTGATGCCATAGGCTTTACATTAAGTATAGTGCCCTCACCGAACGCTTTATGCTTTACCCTCATACCGACAGTATAAACTGCCTTTTCCTGATGTAACGAAACAGAGGTTATCACCTTGCTGCTTGCTATATCAGCGCGGCGAACTGCTTTGGGCTGCAGTATTTCCAGATCAGGGTCACGCTTGTACTCCTTCTTTTTCTTCTCGACTATCTGTTCCGGCACTTCCTTTAAAAATCTTGAAGGACGGTTCCTGTTAGTGTGGCCGAATATCATACGGTTCTCGGAATTTATAAGATAAAGATTTTTCTTTGCTCTCGTCAGACCGACATATGCAAGTCTTCTTTCCTCCTGCATTTCGGATTCCGAAAGCGTCGCCTGAAATCCGGGGAATATGTTTTCCTCCATTCCAGGAATGAATACGCTGTTGAATTCAAGACCCTTGGATGAATGCAGAGTCATAAGAACAGTCTTGTCCTCTGCTTCGGCATAAGAGTCGATATCCGTCATAAGTGAAGTTTCTTCAAGAAATCCCTCTATCGACGCATCATCGCCGTGTTCTTCCTCATACTGAGCTATACTTGAAGTAAGCTCGTGTATGTTCTCGACAGCAGAATCACTGTGGTCGCTCGCCTTTATAATAAAGCTCTCGTATTCTGTTTCAGCAATGAGCTTTTCATACATATCGGCTATCGAAACAGTATCAAGCATTTCTTCATAGCGTTCTATCATATCACAGAAATCTTTAAGCTTTTCACTGCTCTTTGCAAGCGCCTCGAATTCATCCGACTGCTTCATTGTTTCAAACATGCTCTGTCCCAGTGTACCGCTTATCTCCTCAAGACTGCTTATCGTCTTATCTCCGATACCTCTCTTGGGGATGTTTATTATTCTTCTGAGTCTTATATTATCATTATGGTTGCTTATAACATGGAGATAAGCCATCATGTCCCTTATCTCTCTGCGCTCATAAAATCTGTGGCCGCCTATTATCCTGTAGGGTATGCCTGCGCGGACAAGTGAGCGCTCTATTACCTGAGACTGCGAATTCATCCTGTAAAGCACTGCATAATCGGAATAATTTCCGCCGTTCTGAACAGCATCCTTTATAGTTGACGCTATAAATTCGCCCTCTTCTCTTTCATCATTTGCGGTGTACCATATTATCTTTTCGCCCGTTTCGTTCTGAGTCCAAAGGCTCTTGTCCTTACGCTCCTGATTTTTCTTGATAAGATTATTGGCCGCTGTAAGTATATTCTTTGTCGAACGGTAGTTCTGCTCTAATTTTATTACCCTTGCATTTTCATAGTCATTCTCAAAGCCGAGTATGTTCTTTACGGTTGCGCCTCTGAATTTATATATGCTCTGGTCGTCATCTCCGACAACACATATATTTCTGTTCTTCTCTGCAAGCATCCTCACAAGCTCATACTGTATAGTGTTGGTATCCTGATATTCGTCTACCATGATATACATGAACTGCTCCTGATATTTTTCAAGTACTTCGGGAAACTCATTGAAAAGCTCGACCGTATTATATATTATGTCGTCAAAGTCCATAGCATCACAGGAAAGAAGCCTTTTCTGATACATAGTATAGACCTTTGATATAGTTCCAAGCCTGCTGTCACTGCCTGCATTCTTTTTAAACTCTTCCGGACTTATCATGCTGTCCTTTGCATTGGATATCTCATACATCATGCTCTTTGCAGGTATCATTTTTTCATCTATGCCCAGCGACTTTATACAGTCCTTCATAAGTCTTTTCTGGTCATCGGTATCATATATGGTAAAGTGATTTGTATAGCCGAGCTTATCGCCGTATCTTCTTAGTATCCTCGTACAGCATGCGTGAAATGTAGATGCCCATATATCCTTTCCCTTTTCGCCGACCTTTCTGCATATTCTCTCTTTAAGCTCATTCGCCGCCTTATTTGTAAATGTTATGGCAAGTATCCTCCAGGGGTTTACCCTTGAAACAGACAGCCTTTCCGCAAGCTCATCAGGTATTTCTTCCTCACCGTCAGCAGCTTTTCTGAGCATTTCTATCTCGTCTTCGCTGTAGTCACCGAAAAGCTTTTCACTCTCATAAGCCTTTCCCCATCTGAGTATGTTTGCAATACGGTTGACAAGAACAGTCGTTTTTCCGCTTCCTGCGCCTGCAAGCACAAGCAGCGGTCCTTCCGCTGCAAGAACAGCCTCTCTCTGCATGTTGTTGAGATCTGAAAATTCCTTTTCAATTACCCTTTTTCTCAGTTCCTTTATTTCTTCCTTTGAAATCATATTTTAACCTCTCAATATATAAGCATATCGACTTTATTAAAAGCCCCGTATAATTTTAACTCAAATCAGACAGAATTTCAAATGGTTTTATAAATTACCAGAAAAATTTTTCAGCCAAAAGCGCATATCATTTTCGCACACAAAATCAAGGATATGAAAACTTTGAGCTTATATAATAATAGCGTCATTTTTATAATAATTATTATAATTTTTTGCAAAATTACATAAAATTCTTGACAATATAGTACATATAGGTATAAAATATCATATAGGTGAAGCTTTAGTTACACCTTATGGGTTCATTCCTTATTTGTTTTTTCATCTCAATGTTGCCGTTGAGGGTATAACGGTGTTCCGCCGAATGAATTTCGGGTGACTGTCACCCGATGTAAAAAGGAGATATTAAAGAAACAAAAAAGAAAATTGAATAAATTTTAACAGCGGCACCTTTGGGCTGATTTTTGCCGTTTATGCGGTACTAAAATAAAAGTGTCAAAAAATCAAAGTAGGAGGTGTCAATTCAAAATGGAACCGATATTTATCATTCTTTTGGTTATCGGTGTTTCAGCTGTGGTAGGTGCTGCAAGCTTTTTTATCGGCATACAGTACAGAAAAAAAGTCGGTGAAAGCAAAATAGGCTCTGCAGAAGAGGAAGCAAAGCGCATCGTCGAAGAAGCTGTTCGTGAAGCGGATGCGACCAAAAAAGAGGCTGTTATCGCAGGCAAGGACGAGGCTCATAAGCTTCTTACCGATGCAGAACACGAGATATCCGACAGAAGAAAGGATATCCAGCGTCAGGAAAGACGTATACAGCAAAAAGAGGAATCAGTCGAGAAAAAGCTGGATAACCTTGAAAAGAAAGAGGATAACGTAAACCAGAAGCTGAAAAACGCAGACCAGCGTCTTGAGGAAGCTGAAAAAATAAGACAAAGCGAGCTGGATATGCTCGAAAAAATATCAGGCTTTACTCAGGAACAGGCTAAAGAGTACATTTTGAACAATCTTGACAGTGAGCTTTCACATGAAAAAGCAGTCAAGATAATGGAATTTGAACAGAGAACAAAAGAACAGGCTGAAAAATCCGCAAGAGAGATAATTTCCCTTGCAATACAGAGAGTTGCCGCGGATCATGTAAGCGAGTCCACGGTTTCGGTAGTGCCTCTGCCGAGTGATGAAATGAAGGGCCGCATAATCGGCCGTGAGGGCAGAAACATCAGGGCTATTGAAACGCTTACAGGCGTAGACCTTATTATTGACGATACTCCCGAAGCTATCACCCTTTCATGCTTTGAGCCTGTAAAGAGAGAGATAGCAAGGGTAACACTTGAAAAGCTTATCGCTGACGGAAGAATACATCCCGCACGTATCGAGGAAATGTATGAAAAGGCTCGCAGAGAAGTCGAGTATATGATAAAGTCCGAAGGCGAACGCGCTATTATCGAAGCAGGAATAAACAATATGCATCCGGAGCTTGTAAAGCTCCTCGGAAGACTTCATTTCCGCACCAGCTATGGTCAGAATGTGCTTGACCATTCGCTTGAAGTTGCATATCTTGCCGGCATAATGGCATCCGAGCTTGGCCTTGAACCTACAATGGCGCGCAGAGCAGGACTTCTCCACGATATCGGAAAGGCTCTTGACCATGAGATAGAAGGCTCACATATTGAGATAGGCGTTGACGTTGCAAGAAAGTATAAAGAAAGTGAGATAGTAGTACATGCTATACATGCTCACCACGGCGACGTTGAAGCAAAGACTATAATCGCATGTCTTGTACAGGCTGCCGACGCTATTTCCGCAGCACGTCCCGGCGCAAGACGTGAAAATCTTGAAAACTACATTAAGCGTCTTGAAAAGCTTGAAGAGGTCGCATCATCCTTTGAAGGAGTTGAGCGCAGCTTTGCTATACAGGCAGGCCGTGAGGTACGCATAATAGTAAAGCCCGAAGCTGTCAAAGATGAACAGATGATACTTCTTGCACGTGATATATGCAAGAAAATAGAAGAAGAGATAGAATATCCCGGTCAGATAAAAGTCAACATTATCCGTGAGAGCCGTGCTGTAGAGTACGCAAGATAATACGACAGACTTATGACCTGAAAAATACGGCACAGTAAGCCATTCAAAGCTTACTGTGCCTTTTTAGCGTTTTCATTATATCATATCAGTGCCTACGGCAGCGCTGAAAATAAAGGTGTATCATCGGCGCGGAACGCCGAAAAAAGCCGCCTTGTTTCAAATCTCAGCGCAGCATGCTCTTTAAGCTCAAGCCGAGGGTCGGAGGATAGTATCTCAGCCGCTGCTGCTCTTGTCGCTTCTACAAGCACCATATCGGAAAGATGAGCTGTCTTTAATTCGGGAAGTCCGTGCTGGCGTGAACCGAAAAAGTCGCCCGGCCCTCTCAGCCGCAGATCTTCATCCGCTATCTCAAAGCCGTCATTCGTCCTGCACATTACATTCAGCCTTTCTATGCTCACAGGATTTCTGATATCCGAAACAAGTATGCAGTATGACTTGGCTTTTCCTCGTCCGACACGCCCTCTTAACTGGTGGAGCTGCGACAAGCCGAAACGGTCGGCGTTTTCTATCAGCATGACTGTTGCGCTCGGTACATTTATACCTACCTCGATGACCGTAGTTGCTACAAGTATATCCAGTTCCCCCTCGGAAAATTCCTTCATTATCCGCTCTTTTTCAGAAGCCTTCATTTTTCCGTGAAGTACAGCCATACGGCAGTCGGAAAGCACTGATTTTTTCAGCCTTTCGATATACTCCTCAGCCGAAATAAGCTCCGACTCACTCTTTTCCACAAGAGGACAAACTATATAACATCTGTTTCCGCCCAAGATATGCTTTTTTATAAAATTATATATCCTTTCACGCTTTGAGCTGTCCACAAAATAAGTATCCACCTTCTGTCTGCCGGGCGGAAGCTCGTCAAGTACCGAAAGCTCCATATCTCCGAATATCATAAGCGCAAGCGTTCTCGGTATAGGTGTAGCTGACATTACCATTATATGCGGACTTTTTCCCTTCGATATCAGCGCCGCTCTCTGCGCGACACCAAAACGGTGCTGTTCATCCGTGACTACAAGTCCAAGCTCCCGAAATTCAACATTATCTGTTATCAGCGCATGTGTGCCGATAACTATGTCTATCTCTCCGGCTTTCAGGAGAGCATTTATCATTTTTTTCCTTGACGCTTTTACCGAGCCTGTGAGTATCGCCGTTCTTATCCCCATACTTTCAAACATGCCGCTGAGTTCTTCAAAATGCTGCTGGGCAAGTATCTCTGTAGGCACCATAAAAGCACATTGAAGTCCGTTCTTTACCGCAGTATAGCATACTGCCGCCGCGACCGCCGTTTTTCCGCTGCCTACATCTCCCTGTATCAGCCTGTTCATAGGCTTATCATTATAAAGCATATCATCCGTACATTCCTTTATAGCTCTCATCTGTGCATTCGTAGGTCTGAACGGCAAAAGCTTTAAAAATTCTTTCGTATATTCATGTTCAAGCCTGTACGGCGTTGCAGTCTTTCTGCCGCTTTTAAGCATGAGTATTCCAAGCTGGAGTATAAGAAGCTCCTCAAAGGCAAAATATTTTCCCGATATCCCGGCAGCATCCATGCTTTCGGGAAAATGTATGTTCCTTATCGCATAATCAAGTGAGCAGATATCATATTTTTCCCTTACGCCCTGCGGAATGGTGTCATTTATCTTTTCGGGCAAAAGCCGTACAGCCTGCTGCACAGCATTTTCTATCTGTCTGCTTGTCAGCATTCCCGATTGGGAATATATCGGGTGTATATTTGACTTTTCGGTACTCTCGACAGCAGGCGCGCTCATCTCATAGCCGTCAAAATTCTTTCTTACTGTACCGTAAAAAAGGTATTCGCTGCCGACCTTCAGATTTTCGACAGTATAGCGCTGATTAAAAAATGTTATGGTCATATAGCTTTCATCATCAGTCACAGCAACACGATATATTATCATATTGCTCCTTATCCTGACGGGAGTATGGACTCTTTCTATCCTTGCTTTTATACAGCATATATCCTTATCTGCGCCCTGTACGATAGTAAGCGGCTTGCTCCAGTCCTCATAGGCTCTCGGATACACTCTCAGAAGCTCTCCTACACTGTCAGCGCCTATCTTTCTGAACTGCTCAGCTTTTTTAGGTCCTATCTTATCAAGTTTCTGTATGGGCATATTATAAAGTGACGGCATATATCCACCTCCGCATGTATAAAACAAAACAGGCACTTTTGCTTGAAAAGTGCCTGAAAGCTTTTATTGTCACGCTTATTCAACAGAAAGCATGAAGTAATATATCGGCTGACCGCCGTTGAGCAGTGATACCTCAACATCTCCGCCTGCCTTTGACTGTATGGATTCAAGCGCGGAATTTGCCTGCTCCTCGGTTATATCATGGCCGTAAATGATAGTTACATATGATGTATCGCGGGTTATCATCTCTTTTGCAAGCTTTATTACAGCTCTTACAGGGTCTTTATCCTTATGTGTGAGCTTGCCGTTATTGAGTGCGATTATATCGCCCTCTTTTATCTTTGTGCTGCCGAATTCTGAATTTCTTGCGGCATATGTTACCTTGCCTGTAGAAACGTTCTTTGCAGCCGTGTACATAAATTCACTGTTAAGCTCAGGTGTTGCATCGGGTGAGTATGCGACCATTGCCACAAGTCCCTGCGGTATAGTCTTTGTAGGTATTATTATTACCTGTCTGTCCGTAACAAGCGGAACTACCTGCTCGGCAGCAAGGATTATGTTCTTGTTATTCGGCAGTACGAATACTGTCTTTGCAGGTGTTGCCATAACAGCCTGATAAATATCGTCTGTACTCGGATTCATGCTCTGACCGCCGCTTACGATATGATGACAGCCAAGCTCCTTGAATACGGTTTCCAGTCCCTCGCCGCTTGCAACAGTAACAAAGCCGACCTCATCAACGGGAGAAACGGGCTTCAGTGACTCACGCTTCTTTTCCTCAGCCTCGTTCTTAGCCTTCTCTTTTTCGTATTCCTCGGCAGCCTTTCTGTGCTGCTCCTTCATGTTCTCTATCTTTACTTTAAGGAGCTGACCGAAGGTAAGCGCTTCCTCGATAGCCTTGCCGGGATTTTCCGTATGAACATGTACCTTTATAATATCGTCATCATCAGCAACTACAACGCAGTCGCCTATAGTTTCAAGATACTTGCGAAGCTCGGACGGGTCTTTTTCTATTTCCGCATCTCTGCATATAATAAATTCTGTGCAGTATGTGAAGTTTATAACAGAATCGAATTCAGCCGCAGCATTTCTGAAAAACTCTGCTGACTTATCCTCTGCTTCTGCTGCGGTCACTGCATCCTTTTTAGCTTCTATCATAACTCCGTCACGGAGAAGTGAGAGCATACCCTCGAATATAACGCAAAGTCCCTTGCCGCCTGCGTCAACAACGCCTGCTTTTTTAAGAACAGGGAGCATTTCGGGTGTACGTCTTAAAGCGTCCCTTGCAGATGCACAGATAGTACTGAAAACTATTACCGGGTCTGTTTCTACTTCCACAGCAGCCTTTCCTGCTTCGCATGACATTCTTGCAACTGTAAGTATAGTACCCTCTGTAGGGTTCATAACTGCCTTATAAGCCGTTTCAACGCCTATCTTCATTGCAGCCACGAAGTCCTTGCCGTCTATCTCGCCCTTGCCCTTTAATCCTTTTGCAATACCTCTGAAAAGGAGGGAAAGTATAACGCCTGAGTTTCCTCTTGCAGACCTGAGCATTGCGGAGGCTGCCTCTGACGCTACATCATCTATCCTGAGAGAGTCGCTGTCTTTCAGCACGTTTGCAGCTGCCTCTATAGTCATAGACATATTTGTACCCGTATCACCATCGGGAACGGGGAAAATATTCAATGCATTTATCTCGTCCTTCTGCCTTATTATATTATTTGCGCCGGATATTAATGCATTTTTAAAGTAAGAACCGTTTATCATCTACTGCACTTCCTTTGAATGAATAGTATATTGATTTTTATATTTTCGGATCATCTGACTTCTACAATAAGCTTCATTGCAGTACGTTCTACGCCGTCTATCTCAATGCTCGTGAAAGCAGGTATGCATACAAGATCGATACCCATAGGTGCAAGATAACCTCTTGCAACTGCAACTGATTTGAGCGCCTGATTTGTAGCGCCTGCGCCAACCGCCTGTACCTCAACACAGCCATAGTCTCTTACAACACCTGCAATAGCTCCTGCAACAGAATTTGGTGCAGACTTTGATGAAACCTTTAATACTTCCATTTCTGATTTTCCTCCTGAAAATAAATAATTAAATATAGAATTACATATATTATAATAATATATGCAAATTGGATATTATGCAAGTGATTTGTCAAAAAAAAGTATTAATAAATTTTTAAATTTGTAAGAATTCCATCCTTTTTACATTCACAGTCTTTCCTGTACGTTCATCAACTGTGAATTTTATGCAGTCAAGCTTACAGGGCGCATCAGCCGTTTCAAATCTGACGGGGAGCTTTTCCTTGAATTTCTTTACTGCAAGCTCAGGTTTTACACCCAAAACAGACTCATACGGACCTGTCATACCTACATCAGTTATATATCCCATACCTTTAGGGAAAATACGCGCATCAGCCGTCTGTACATGCGTATGCGTACCGAACATTGCGGATATCCTGCCGTCAAGGTAATAACCCATAGCAAGCTTTTCGGCCGTTGCTTCCGCATGGAAATCAAGTATTATTATCTTTGTATCAAGCTTTTTGAGTATGCTGTCTATCACGATATACGGGTCGTCAAGCGGTTCAAGATAAATAACTCCCATAAGATTTATAACAGCCGCCTGTGTACGTCCGAAATCATAGACCGTATATCCCTTTCCGGGCGTTGTTGCAGCAGGATAGTTTGCCGGTCTTATAAGGAAAGGGTCGCTCTCAAAGCGCTCATAGCATTCTTTTCTTCTGAATGTATGGTTGCCTGCCGTTATTACATCAACACCGCTGCTGAAAATATAGTCGGCAGATACAGGTGTTATGCCGTTGCCGTCAGCAGAATTTTCTCCGTTTGCTATAACAAGGTCGATATTTTCACTTTTCTTTATAGCGGGGAGCTTTTCTCTCAAAAAATGGCACCCTACAGAGCCGACTATATCACCTATTGCAAGAATATTCATTTCAGCTTACTCCCTATTATCAGTTATTTTATCAACAATATAATTCTAATCGCATTTAGCTTCAAAGTCAATTAATTCCATTGAAATTTTGCAAAAAATCGAATTTTTTTGATGCTTAGCTATTTACTTTATATCAAAAATTGTTTAAAATATATTATATAAGGTGGATTTTGCACCGAACTCATTTATCTTAATTTTTATACATAAGTAAAGGAGAGATATGTATGTTTTGTCCTAACTGCGGAAAAGAAAACAGCCCATTCGCAAAATTCTGCGAAAACTGCGGTGCGGAGATACCTGATTCTCCGGCTCCCGCACAAAATGCGCCACAGCAGCAGCCTGCACAGCCGATGAACTTCAATGGACAGCCTGCACAGCCAATGGGATTCAATGACCAGCAGCCTCAGCCAATGGGATTCAATAACCAGCAGCCTCAGCCGATGGGATTCAATGACCAGCAGCCTCAGCCGATGGGTTTCAATGACCAGCAGCCTCAGCCGATGGGATTCAATGACCAGCAGCCTCAGCCGATGGGTTTCAATAATCAGCAGCCTGTACAGCCAATGACATTCAACAATGAGCCTTCACGCTATCAGGAATACAATATGAGTGATGTTATAGCTCCAAAAAAGAGCTACAAAAAACTCATAATCATAATCGCCGTTGTTCTTACACTTATAGCGCTTACCGTAGCAGGCTTTTTCGTATTCAAAATGGTAAAGAGGAACATGGCACTCGGAAAGATAAAAGAAGCTCCGGCTTCCTACATTGCCGCTACATATCAGAAAACTGCTCAGGCTATCGGTAATCAGGATGACGTAATAAAGGTATTATCCAGCAATTCAAAACAAAAAACCGTAAAGCAGACAATGAATATGGGAAAGATGGGTAATCAGACTATCATTTCCTCATATGATGCCGATGCAAAAAAGATGTACTATAAGGCAGACGTTTCATCATCTGCACAAAAAGCTTC
>ONVG01000039.1 GCA_900321195.1 uncultured Eubacteriales bacterium | reverse complement strand
TTAGTCACATAATTTGCATTATTGAAATGATTATTGATTGTAATAGGCGTTAAAATAACCATTTCGCTGTTGATGATTTTTGAAAATTGATTTCCGTGCGGCAAGCTGCCGGACCCGATTCGCGTTGTCGCTCGCTCCGCTCCGCTCTGATTGCAGACCGAACATTTTATTCACGCGATTTTTAGTTATTGAAATAGAGTGCTTTAATTTTGTATTCCTGTTCGCAGTCGATTCGCGCCGGCGGCACTCCGCCCGCTCTGATAATCATGGGGAAGTTTATTCACGCGGCGCGGCATAAACTTTGCATTAGGTGCGGCAAAGTTTGATAGAAAAAAGAACTTGTAAATTTTGATACAATAGCCGTAAAGCGCACCATAAGGGGCGTGTCGGCGGACGTAGGAAACCGGCGCCGTGCGCCGCCGCACCGGATGTGCGTGCATAGCAGTGTAGGTTAATGTAAAGTAAGCGCGTTTTACCGCGCGAGAACGTAATCGACAGCGGAGGCACTCCGCCGGAAATCCTTTTCTTGCGAAAAAAGGATTTTCTCCGAACCCCTCTCCAGAGTTCGCTGACTTTGACAGCCTAAAATTAAGAAAGCAATACAACAAATAGGATGAAATTCAAATTTCGATACAAGATATAGTATTTTTGTGTGTGGATAAGAAGAAAAAATGTACATACAGCTGATGAAAAAACGAGTATTAATTGTTTATAAAAACGATAATTATTATCATTTTGAACAAATGGTTGACAAATCTTAAAAACAGCTATATAGTTAAATCATGAGAAATGGATACTGCACAGCTTTTGGTTGTGATTTATCCTTATTGAATATTGATCGTTAATTTGAAGAAGAGGTGTATTCTATTGATGAACGGGAATAATGAGGCTTGGGAAGGGTTCAGCGGCAGAATATGGAAAATGGAGATAAACACAAGGGACTTCATACAGAAAAATTATCGTCAGTATGACGGCGATGAGTCGTTCCTTGAAGGTACGACCGAGGCTACCGACAAGCTTTGGAAAAAAGTACAGGAGCTTCAGAACCAGGAAAGGGCAAAGGGCGGAGTTCTGGATATGGAAACAAAGGTGGTTTCAGGACTTACAGCCTATGGCGCAGGATATATAAGTGACGATCCGTCATTGGAAAAGGTAGTCGGTATTCAGACCGATAAGCCTTTGAAAAGAGCTTTTATGCCTTTCGGCGGAATAAAAATGGCAGAACAGGCATGTCAGACATACGGCTATACACCTGATGAAGAAATACACAGGATATTCAATGAGTATGTGACAACTCATAATCAGGCAGTATTTGATGTCTATACGCCTGAGATAAAGGCAGTGCGCCACAACAAGATAATAACAGGACTTCCTGATACCTACGGCAGAGGACGTATCGTAGGCGACTACAGACGTGTTGCGCTTTACGGTATAGATTATCTCGTTGAGCAGAAAAAGCATGACCTCGCACACTGCGGCTGCGGAACAATGACAGAGGATATCATAAGACTTCGTGAGGAGATAGCAAAGCAGATAAGGGCGCTTTACGGAATGAAGGAAATGGCTAAGATATACGGCTATGATATATCACAGCCTGCAAAGAATGCAAGAGAGGCTGTACAGTGGCTCTATTTCGGATATCTTGCCGCTATAAAAACACAGAACGGCGCAGCAATGAGTGTCGGCAGAGTTTCAACATTCCTTGATATATATATCCAGAGAGATATAGACAGAGGAATACTGACCGAAAAAGAAGCTCAGGAGCTTATCGACCATTTTGTAATGAAGTGCAGGATAGTAAAGTTCGCGCGTATCCCGTCTTATAACCAGCTTTTCTCAGGCGATCCGGTATGGGCGACCCTTGAAGTAGCAGGTATCGGCTGTGACGGCAGACACATGGTAACAAAAAATGACTTCCGTTTTCTCCATACTCTTGAAAATATGGGACCTTCTCCCGAACCTAACCTTACAGTACTTTATTCTTCGGCACTGCCTGAGAACTTCAAGAAATATGCTTCAAAGATATCAATAAATACAAGCTCTGTACAGTATGAAAATGATGACGTTATGAAGCCTGTATGGGGTGACGACTATTCTATATGCTGCTGCGTTTCGGCTACACAAACGGGTAAGGAAATGCAGTTCTTCGGAGCAAGGGCAAATCTTGCAAAATGTCTCCTTTATGCGCTCAACGGCGGTGTCGATGCAAATACCCGTGAGCAGGTTGCGCCTGCATACAGAATGATAACATCCGAATATCTTGATTATTATGAGGTTATCGACAGATATGAGGACATGATGGACTGGCTTGCAGGTCTGTATGTAAATACTCTGAATCTCATTCACTATATGCATGACAAGTATTATTATGAGGCTGCCGAAATGGCGCTCATAGATACAGATGTGCGCCGTACATTCGCAACGGGAATAGCAGGCTTTTCACACGTTGTCGATTCACTCAGCGCAATAAAGTATGCAAAGGTCAAGGCTATCAGGGATGATGCAGGAATATGCGTTGACTTTGCTATAGACGGAGATTTCCCGCGCTACGGAAATGATGACGACCGCGCGGATGATATCGCAGTATGGCTTCTGCGTACATTCCTTGAAAAGATAAAGAAGCACCACACCTACAGAAATTCCGAGCCGACAACATCCATACTCACAATAACATCAAATGTCGTTTACGGAAAGGCAACAGGCAATATGCCTGACGGAAGACGCGCAGGCGCACCGCTTGCGCCCGGAGCAAACCCAAGCTACGGCGCAGAGCAGAACGGACTTTTAGCGTCACTCAATTCAGTAGCAAAGCTGCCTTATTACTGGGCGCTTGACGGTATATCCAATACACAGACCATCAGTCCCGATGCGCTCGGCCATGACGAAAACGAGAGGATAAACAATCTCGTTCAGGTAATGGACGGCTATTTCGACCAGGGCGCGCATCACCTGAATGTAAACGTGTTCGGCACTGAAAAGCTCATAGACGCTATGGAGCATCCGGAAAAGGAAGAGTACGCTAATTTCACGATAAGAGTATCGGGCTATGCTGTAAAGTTCATAGACCTTACAAAAGAGCAGCAGCTTGATGTTATCGCGCGTACATGCCACAAGACACTTTGATAATGATATGACTGATAAGAATACAAAGGGATATATCCATACGCTTGAGACCTTCGGACTTGTAGACGGTCCGGGAGTGCGCTTTGTCGTGTTCCTTAGCGGCTGCCGTATGAGGTGCAGATTTTGCCACAATCCCGACACATGGACGTCAAAGGGCAGGGAATACACTGCCGAGGAGCTTTTCAGGCATGTAATAAGATATCGTCCCTATTGGAAAGACAACGGCGGCATAACCGTAAGCGGCGGAGAACCTTTATTGCAGCTCGATTTTCTTACGGCGTTCTTTACCCTTGCAAAGCAGGAGGGCATACACACGACTGTTGATACGGCAGGCGAGCCGTTCAGGGAGGATAAAGAATATCTTGAACGCTTTGACAAGCTTATGGCTGTAACAGACCTTTTCATGCTTGACCTTAAAGCTATGGACAGTCGGGCGCACATTTCTCTCACAGGAGTTGACAATGCGAATATACTAAGAATGGCTCAGTATCTTTCGGCACACGGAAAGAAAATGTGGATAAGACATGTACTTGTGCCCGGTGTTACTGATGATGAAGGCGACCTTACAGCAATGCATGAGTTTATAAAAACTCTTGATACAGTCGAAAAAACAGAGGTTCTGCCTTATCACACTCTCGGCACTGTAAAATGGGCTGAGCTTGGCATTCCGTACACTCTTGAAGGTGTTCCTGCGCCTGATGATGAGCAGATAAAAAGAGCTAATGAGCTTCTTCATACAAGTGAATACAAGTAAGACGTTAAGGGCGGTACAGAGATGTATCGTCCTTTATTCAGCAGTTATTGCCGAACAAAAATTTGCACACGTTAACTGTTGATATGTTGATAGTTTTGTGTTAAAATATCATCAAAATCAATTATAGGACGGAGGATAAAAATGAAATTAGTGCATCTGTCGGATCTTCATCTCGGAAAACGTATTCACGAGTATTCGCTTATTGAAGATCAGGAATACATACTAAAAAAGATAGCTGAAATAATAGATGATGAAAAGCCCGACTGTGTTATTATCGCAGGAGATGTTTATGATAAGACGGTACCGCCTGCAAGCGCTGTGGAGCTTTTTGACGATTTTCTTTTCAGGCTGTCAAAAATGGATACTCAGGTATTCATAATCAGCGGAAATCATGACTCACCCGAAAGACTTTCATTCTGTTCAAGACTTATCGATAGGAGCGGAATACATTTTTCACCTGTCTATGCAAACAATACAAAGCCTTTCACACTCAATGATGAATACGGTGAAATAAATATATACATGCTGCCGTTCATAAAGCCTGCAAATGTCAGGGCATTCTTTCCCGATAAAGAGATATCATCATACGAGGATGCTGTAAAGGCTGCTTTGGATGCTATGAATATTGATGTGTCAAAGAGAAATGTTCTTGTAACTCACCAGTTTGTAACGGGAGCGCAGCGCTCGGATTCGGAAGAAATTTCTGTAGGCGGTACGGATAACATAAGCGCAGAGGTGTTTGCCGATTTCGACTATACTGCTCTCGGACACATACATTCACCGCAGAATATCGGCTCCGAAAAGCTGAGATACTGCGGGACGCCGCTTAAATATTCATTTTCCGAGGTAAACCATAAAAAATCCGTAACTGTAGCCGAGCTTGGAAAAAAAGGCGAGTGTACTCAAAGATATATCCCTCTCATACCGCTGCATGATATGAAGGAGATAAGGGGCAGCTATGACGAGGTGACAAGCAGGAAGTATTATGAAGGTACGTCTTTAAGGACAGACTATCTCAGGATAATACTTACAGATGATGACTATATCCCTGATGTAAAGAGCAAGCTGGGAGTTATATATACAAATCTTATGACAGTCGAATATGACAACAGGCGTACACGCAGCATGGCAGAGCTTGAACTTGACGATATAAAAGCAGAGATAAAGTCGCCGCTTGAAAATTTTTCGGATTTTTACACCAAAATGAACAATACGGAAATGACAGACGAACAGAAAAAATTCATTGAAGAGCTTATCGAACAGGTAAAGGAGGAGATGTTATGAGACCGCTCAGCCTGACATTATCTGCATTTGAGTCATATGCAGGCACTGTAACGATAGATTTTGACTCTCTCGGAAGCAAAGGGATATATCTCATAACCGGAAGAACAGGCGCAGGAAAGACAACTATTTTTGATGCTATAACCTTTGCACTTTTCGGAGAAGCGAGCGGAAACAGCCGAAAGCCAAATGAGCTGCGCTCAAAATACGCTTTGCCTTCAGTACCGACAGAGGCAGAGCTTTTGTTCGAGCATAGGGGAAAACGCTACAGGATAAAACGCAGCCCCGAATATTGCCGTCCGAAATCAAAAGGGGACGGTCTGACAAAAAAAGCCGCGTCATCAGAGCTTTACTTTCCCGACGGAAAGGTATATACCAAAAACAAAGAAGTGAATGATGAGATAAGAAATATCCTCGGAGTAGGCATAGAGCAGTTCAAGCAGATATCCATGCTTGCGCAGGGCGATTTTGTAAAGCTTGTAAGAGCGTCAACAGATGAGAGGAAAAAAATATTCCGTGAGCTTTTCCATACCGAAATATATGAAAAGCTTGAAGAAAAGCTCAGAAAGAATTTTTCGGAGATAAAGAACAAATACGAGCGTGAGAAGAAGAATTTTTCGGTATATGTCGGAAATATAATGTGCGATGCGGATGTACCGCTTTATTCCGAGGTACAGAAAGCAAAGAAAGGCGAGCTTACCGCAGAGGAAACATTTGAGGTCATCGACAGACTGATAAATGATGACGAAACAGTATATAACGAATTAAAACAAAGGCTTGACGGCGTTGAAAAAAGTATTTCCGATATAAACACTAATCTCACAAAGGCGGAGATGTACAGCAAAGCCGAAAACTCGCTGAAGCTTTACACGGAAAGGCTTAAAGCTGCAGAGCCTGAAAAGCAGGAGCTTTACAAAATACTTGAACAGGAGGAAAAGAATAAGCCTGAAACAGAAAAGCTTTCCGGAATGATAAGCGTGTTAAGAGAAAAGCTTTCCGGATATAATGAGCTTAAACAAAAGCTCAGTGAGCTTTCAGTTCTCAGCAAAAAGATAGTATCATACGAAAATTCACTTGAAAATAAAAGAAAGCAGCTTGTATCGTCAAGAAATACTCTTGAAGCAAATAAGAAAGAGCTTGAAAAATATGATGATATCGGAAAAAAACTGGCAGAGCTTGAATTCAGGAGAAAAGAGCTTTCCGAAAAGCTTAACGCAGTAAACACTCTTAAAAAGGACATGTCAGAGCTTAAAATAATAAAAAAGAGCAGTCGTGACGCACAGGAAAGAGAAGAAGCGCTTTCAGCGGAGAGAGAGCGCAAAAGCGCGGAATACAAGCAAAAGAGAGAGCTTTATTTTGATAATATGGCAGGCATGCTTGCAGATGAGCTGAAAGACGGAAAGCCTTGTCCGGTGTGCGGAAGTATACATCATCCTATGAAAGCCGTGAAAACCGAAAATGCGCCGACAAAGGATGAGCTTGAAAGACTGAACAGCTCCCTTGAAGAAGCTGACAGAAAATACAATAATGCAAAGACGGAGCATTCTTCATTCAAGGCAAGATATGAAGAAAAGAAAGAGTCTGCGCTGAAATATGCAAGGCAGAACTTTGAAACGGAAAAATACAAGTCAGCCGGCGAAATGCTTTCGGATATGGAAAAAGAGTATTCTCGTCAGTCGCAGGAGCTTGATATGCAGGAAACTGAGCTTGAAAAGCAGAGAAACCTGAAAAATAAGCTTTCCGAAGATATCGCAGAATATGAAAAGATGATACCCGGCTTGCAGGAGGAAGCAGAGAAATACGGAAATATCCTTGCATCTTCAAAAGCAGGGAAAACAGAGCTTGAAAAGCAGATATCAGAGCTAAGAAAAAGACTCGGATATGAGTCTGAGGATATCGCGCTTGCCGAGATAAGAAAGCTTGAAGAGCAGAAAAAAATATCAGAGGACAGATATGATAAAGCCAAAAAGAATTATGATGAATGCGAAAAAAATATATCTTCTCTCAAAGCAAGCATAAACGAGCTTAATAAAACGCTTGCGGATAAGGAGGATATAGACACAGAAGCTTATTCATCCGAGCTTTCAAAGCTGATGATATCAAAGACTGAAATATCCGATAAGATGAGCGGACTGTCCGGCAGGCTGTCAATAAATAAAACAGCAAAGGGAAATCTTTTGAGGAATGCCGAGGAAATGGTAAGTACTGAAAAACAGATGCGGATGATAGGAAGTCTTTCGGATGCCGCAAATGCAAAGAACACCGAAAACGGCAGGATAGGACTTGAGACCTATGTACAGGCAGGATATTTTGACAGGATAATCGCAAGGGCAAATAAAAGGCTTATGGTAATGACTGACGGGCAGTACGAGATGAAAAGAAGTACGGAGGTAACACAAAGACAGGCTCAGATGGGACTTGATGTCAATATCATTGACCATTACACATGTACAGAAAGAGCCATATCCTCAATATCGGGCGGAGAGTCATTCATGGCTGCGCTGTCGCTTGCTTTGGGACTTTCGGACGAGATACAGGCGAATGCGGGCGGCATAAGCATCGATACGATGTTTGTTGATGAAGGCTTCGGCAGTCTTGATGTGAATTTACTTCCGCAGGCGATGAATTCTCTCAAAGGACTTGCAGACTCCAATAAGCTTATCGGTATAATATCGCATGTTTCCGAGCTTCAGGATATGATAGACAAGAAGATAAAGATAACAAAGGATAACTCAAAGGGCAGCAGCATAGAGATAATATTATAAACATCATGGAAAATCAGAAACCGGAAGACATTCCTGTCCTCCGGCTTTTGTTTTAATTATTGATTATTGATTATTGATTATTGCTGAGGTTCTTTTTGAATATCAGTTCAAGACCTATCAGCAGAAGTTCATCATTTATGATTATGTCATGTGTGCAGTATGGTATGATGCTTGAAGCAAGTCCGCCTGTTGCTATTAGTGTCGGCGTACCGTCTATCTCTCGGCTCATTCTGTCGATAAGACCGTCTATCATGGCGGCATTGCCGAAAACTATTCCTGAGCGCATACAGTCTATGGTATTCGTGCCAATGGCTTTTTTAGGCGCTTCGATACCTATGCTCTGGAGCTGTGCGGTATTTTTTGTAAGCGACTCCATAGCGACTCTTACGCCCGGAACGATTATTCCGCCGCGATAACAACCCTTTTTGTCCACTGCGCAGATAGTAGTGGCTGTTCCCATATCTATTACCATGAACGGCTTGGGGTAAAGCGCGGCTGCGGCAACTGCGCCTACAACAAGGTCGCTTCCCAGCTGGGCAGGATTGTCTATTTTGATGTCAAGCCCTGTTTTAAGTCCGGGACTTACGACCATAGGAACATGTCCGGTCACTTTTTTGACAGCGGCTTTCAGAGTGCCGACTATCTGCGGAACGACTGAGGATATTATCGCGCCGGTGAATTTATCTGTAGGACAGCTGTTAAGCTCGGTAAGTATCTTTATCTGTACGGCATATTCGTCCTCGGTCTTTTTTGTATCGGTAGAAAGTCTTGAAATAAAGGCGGCAGAGCCGTTTTCGATTCCGCCGAGAACTATGTTGGTATTTCCGACATCTATAGCAAGTATCATTTTAAGGTCTCCTTTTTTGTTTTGTCTTCAACAAGATGAATGTCAAGCTGATTGAACGGTATAGCGATATGATTAGCGTCAAGAGAATTCTTTATGCCTTCCTGCATATCCTCAAGCAATATCCAGTAATCCTTTGAATTGCACCATATCCATACACTCAGGTCAACACTGCTTTCATTGAGCTTGTCAACAGCCACACGGTTCCGCTTTTCCTGTATTACCATGTCGTTGTTTTTTATGAGAGTCATTATTACCTCTCTTGCTTTCTGTATATCCTCGCTGTAGGCTATGGGAACGATAAGGTCTATCCTTCTTTGTTCCTGAACGAAGTAATTTATTATATTATTGCTTGTAAGACGTGAGTTAGGTATAAGTATCTCCTTGTTGTCATATGTACAAAGTGTAGTGTACATCATATCTATCTTTACTACAATACCCTTCAGACCTTCTGTTTCGAGATAATCGCCTATTTTGAATTTTTTGTTGAGAATGATTAGCGTACCGCTTGCGACATTTGAAAGACTGTCTTTAAGAGCAAGACCTACAGTTATGGCGGCTGCGCCTATCGTAGTGACGATAGTAGTAACGTCAAGTCCGAGAGCAGACAGAACGCAGATAATGACTATAGCCTTCAGCGCAAAATTTATTACCGAATGCAGAAACGAAACAACAGTCTTGTCGGCTTTGGCTTTGTTCAGCGCTTTGGTTATCAGATTGCATATTATGTTGGTTACCCACCAGCCTGCTAAAAAAATAACTATTGCTGAAATGAGATTTGGCAGGTATGAGAGGAACCACTTCCATGCATTTTCTATCCATTTCTGCATAAGATTTATTTTTTCTTCGATGCTTTCCGAGGATTGAAGCTCTGATTGGTCTAAAAGCCCGAAAAACATATACAACACCCCCTGATATCAGAATTAAAAACTATCTATGATTATATCATATAAATAAAAAAACAGCAAGAAAATATATACTCATAAAAATAAGCACTGCAATATAAATCGTACAAAATGAATGATATATAACAAATGTTCTAATTATGTTCCAAAATAAAAATATATCACAGCAATATGTATAAAAATAAAAAATAATTCAAAAAATTTTAAAATTATAGTGACTTTTAACTATTTTTATGTTATAATTAAAAAAAATATATTCCAAATATATATTTTTGACGGGTTTGTTAAAAAAACAATATTTATACGGTTGATAAAAGGTGGTCAAATGCACGAGCAGACAATAAATATTGACAGGATGGAGCAGGCAGTCGCACTCTTCGGTACGTTTGATGAAAATATAAAGCTTATACAGAATGAGTATATGGTATCGGTCGTGTGCAGAGGCTCGGAGCTTAAAGTGTCGGGAGAGCCTGAAAATGTATCAAAGGCGGCAAGAGTCATAGAAAGTCTTCTCAGCCTTATAAATAAGGGCGAATCACTCAGCGACCAGAATGTCAGATACTGCATGTCGCTTGTGAACGACGGGAATGAACAGCGCATAGAACAGCTTGCAGGGGATTGTATATGTATAACCTCAAAGGGCCGTCCGGTAAAGCCGAAAACTCTCGGTCAGAAAAGCTATTGCTCTGCAATAAAGAAGAATACAGTCACTTTCGGCGTGGGACCCGCCGGCACCGGCAAAACTTACCTTGCTGTTGCAATGGCTGTGGCTTCTTTCCGCGCAAGAGAGATAAACCGTATCATACTTACAAGACCTGCCGTTGAAGCAGGTGAAAAATTGGGCTTCCTTCCCGGTGACCTTCAAAGCAAGGTAGACCCGTATCTCAGACCGCTCT
>ONVG01000092.1 GCA_900321195.1 uncultured Eubacteriales bacterium | reverse complement strand
TATACATGACGAGCTTCTTGATAAGGATTATTATGCGGCTGTAAATGACTATAATGACGCTGTACTTCACGGTATCGTAAAGATAGCCTCAAAAATGGGCATCTCCACACTGCAGTCATATCAAGGCTCAAAGATATTTGAAGCAATAGGTCTGAGTAAGGAGCTTGTCAGCGAATACTTCACAGGTACGGTAAGCCGTATCGGAGGAATAACGCTTGAGGATATAGAAAAAACTGTTGACAGTCTGCACACAGCGGCATTTGACCCGCTGGGACTTGGCACAGACAGCGATATCCCGTCAGGAGGCGGCCACAAGATAAGGAGCGGCAAAGAAGAACATCTTTATAATCCGCAGACTATACACGCACTCCAGAAAGCTGCACGCACAAACGATTACAATACTTATAAAGAATACTCACGAATGCTCAACGAGGAAATGGATCCCGTAAATATCAGAGGACTTCTTGATTTCAACTATGCAGAGGAGCCTGTGCCGATAGATGAAGTCGAAAGCGTTGACAGCATAGTTAAAAGATTTAAAACGGGCGCTATGTCCTACGGCTCTATCTCACAGGAAGCGCATGAGGCTCTTGCAGAGGCTATGAACCGTATCGGCGGAAAATCAAACTCAGGTGAGGGCGGAGAAAGCCTTGAACGACTTCAGAGCAAGGGAACATCAAATGACCGCTGCTCGGCAATAAAGCAGGTAGCATCAGGACGTTTCGGCGTTACTTCAAAGTACCTCAATTCCGCAGATGAATTACAGATAAAAATGGCGCAGGGTGCAAAGCCCGGTGAAGGCGGACATCTTCCCGGAAAGAAGGTCTATCCCTGGATAGCCAAGACAAGGCACTCGACTCCGGGAGTATCTCTCATATCGCCGCCGCCGCACCACGATATTTATTCTATCGAGGATCTTGCACAGCTGATATATGACCTTAAAAACGCTAATAAAAAGGCAAGGATATCCGTAAAGTTAGTTTCGGAGGTCGGTGTAGGTACGGTTGCGGCAGGCGTTGCAAAAGCAGGCGCAGGAGTAATCCTTATTTCAGGATATGACGGCGGTACAGGCGCAGCACCCGGCAGCTCTATCTATAATGCAGGACTTCCCTGGGAGCTTGGACTTGCCGAAGCACACCGCACACTCATAATGAACGGTCTGCGTGACAAGGTAGTCATCGAAACAGACGGAAAATTGATGACCGGACGTGATGTAGCTGTAGCGGCTATACTCGGAGCAGAGGAATTCGGATTTGCAACAGCTCCGCTTGTAACATTAGGCTGTGCAATGATGCGTGTCTGCAACCTTGATACATGTCCCTTCGGTGTTGCAACACAAAATCCTGAGCTGAGAAAACGCTTTAACGGCAAGCCGGAATATGTTATAAACTTCATGCATTTTATTGCTCAGGAGCTAAGGGAATACATGTCAAGACTCGGTGTAAGAACTGTTGATGAGCTTGTCGGCAGAACAGACCTTCTCCGCAGGCGTGACGATACCGACGGACGTGATGACAGTGTTGATGTATCACTTCTTCTTGACAGGACTTTCTCAGGTGAGCATATCAGCTATACAGACAAGAAGCTCTATGACTTCAAGCTTGAAGAAACTATAGATGAAAAGGTAATAGGAAAGAAGCTCAGAAAAGCATTTAATGCAGGTGAGCCAAAGACTATCGAGATAAGCATAAAGAATACCGACCGTTCACTCGGTACGGCTTTCGGATCGGAGATAACAAGAAAGTATGATGATACTCTTGCAGAGGATACCTACCGCATCATATGCAGCGGCTCAGGCGGACAGAGCTTCGGCGCATTTATCCCCAAGGGTCTTACACTTGAGCTTAAAGGCGACAGCAACGACTATTTCGGAAAGGGACTTTCAGGCGGCAAGCTGATAGTATATCCGCCGGAAAACTCAAAATTCAAGGCCGCAGAAAATATAATCGTAGGAAATGTTGCGCTTTACGGTGCAACGAGCGGCAAGGCATTCATAAACGGTATCGCAGGCGAGAGATTCTGTATCAGAAACTCAGGCGCATCTGCTGTAGTTGAGGGCGTAGGCGAGCATGGCTGTGAGTACATGACAGGCGGTACAGTCGTTATACTCGGCAGGACAGGAAACAACTTTGCAGCAGGCATGTCGGGCGGTGTAGCATACGTTCTTGACGAGCATCATCATCTCTACAAGCGTCTTAACAAGGAGCTTGTGGAATGTACAGAGGTAACACAACAGAATGATATAGACACTCTCAGAACACTTATTGCAGAGCATGTTTCCGCAACAGGCTCCGAAAAGGGTGAGAATATACTCAATCATTTTGAGGAATATCTCCCGCTGTTCAAGAAAGTAATACCGCATGACTACCGTATAGTTACAGAGGCTATAGCTGTAAACGAGCAAAACGGCATGGATGAGGAACAGGCAAAGATAGAGGCTTTCCATAAGCTCATAAATGCTGAATAAAGGAGAGAAGAAAATATGGGAACACCTGACGGCTTTCTGAAATACGAGCGCAAAGACGCACAGGCTTATGATATAAACGAACGCATAAAGAATTATAACGAATTCCACACACCGCTTTCCGAAAGGGAGCAGAAAAAACAGGGCGAACGCTGCATGAACTGCGGCGTGCCGTTCTGTCAGTCGGGAATGAAGATAGGCGGCATGATATCCGGCTGTCCGCTCAATAATCTCATACCGGAGTGGAACCATCTTGTAAGCATAGGCGCATGGAAGCAGGCTTACAACAGGCTCAGACTTACAAATAATTTTCCTGAGTTCACTTCAAGGGTATGTCCTGCGCTTTGCGAAAAAGCGTGTACATGCGGAGCAAACGGAGATGCAGTTACAGTACGCGCAAATGAATACAGCATAATAGAAAAAGCGTACAGTGAGGGGCTTGCAGTTCCTCAGCCGCCAAAGGTAAGGACAGGAAAGAAAATAGCTGTTATAGGTTCGGGACCTTCGGGACTTGCAGCGGCAGACCAGCTCAATAAAAGAGGACATTCCGTGACTGTATATGAACGCTCGGACCGTGTCGGCGGACTTCTTATGTACGGCATACCGAACATGAAGCTTGAAAAGCACATTATCGAGCGCAAGGTGAACATTATGAAGGCCGAGGGCATCACATTTGTGACAAACACGAATGTTGGCGCAGACATAACTGCCGATGATATCATGAAGCAGTATGACAAGGTAATACTTGCCTGCGGCGCATCGCATCCGAGAGATATAAACGTTCCCGGACGTGACGCAGAGGGAATATACTTTGCGGTAGATTTCCTCAGATCCACAACAAAAGCGCTGCTTGACAACGGACTTGCAGAGGGAACATTTATCAGCGCAAAGGATAAGAACGTCATAGTAATAGGCGGCGGCGATACCGGAAACGACTGTGTCGGCACATGCGTAAGACACGGCGCAAAAAGCGTTATGCAGCTTGAAATGATGCCCAGGCTCCCCGATGAAAGAGCCGAAAACAATCCCTGGCCGGAATGGCCGCGCGTCTGCAAGACCGATTACGGTCAGGAGGAAGCGGCTGCGGTTTACGGAAACGACCCGAGAGTTTATACAACTACCGTAAAAGAGTTTCTCCGTGACGAAAACGGCAGGCTCAGAGCGGCTGTGCTTGTAAAGCTCAGCTCGGAAAGAGACGCCGCAACAGGCAGGATGACTATGAAGCCGGTAGAGGGCAGTGAATATACGGTGGATGCAGAGCTTGTACTCATAGCCGCAGGATTTCTGGGCAGCGAAAGCTATGTGACACAGGCTTTCGGTGTTGAAACTGATGCAAGAACTAATGTTTCATCTCCGGCAGGCAGCCACAGAACAAATGTTGAAAATGTATATGCCGCAGGTGATATGCATATCGGACAGTCTCTTGTTGTACGTGCTATAAGAGAGGGCAGAGACTGTGCGAAAGAGGTCGATCTTGACCTTATGGGATATACAAATCTATAAGTAAGAAAGCTGAGTGAAGAAATGAAGATCAACGGTAATTTTGATAAGCTTGTGCCGAACTATCTTTTTGCGGATGTCGCAAGAAAGACGAATGAATTTATCGCAGCAAATCCCGATAAAAAGGTAATAAGACTTGGTATAGGAGATGTCACACTTCCGCTTGCGCCCGTTGTTGTTGACGCAATGCAGAGGGGCTGTGAAGATCTCAGGGATCAGAAAACCTTTAAGGGTTATCCTGAATATGAAGGATACGATTTTGTAAGAAACAAGATATCCGACTATTATCAGAGCTTTGGCGTAAAAATAGACGCTGACGAGATCTTTATTTCCGACGGCGCAAAATCAGACTGCGGAAATATCGGGGATATTTTCTCACAGGATAACACAGTGCTTATTCCAGACCCTGTATATCCGGTATATGTTGACGCAAATATCATGGCAGGAAGAAATATCATTTATGCTCCGGCAGGAGAGGACGATAATTTTCTTCCCATGCCCGATAAAAATGTAAAAGCCGATATCATTTATCTTTGTTCACCGAACAACCCGACAGGAGCGGCTTACAATTTCGGGCAGCTCAAAGAATGGGTAGAATATGCGCTTGAAAATGACGCAGTTATACTGTATGATGCGGCATACGAAGCATTTATCAGAGATGAGCTTCCGCGCTCGATATACTGTATCGACGGTGCAAGGGAATGCGCTATAGAGCTTTGCTCACTTTCAAAAACAGCCGGCTTTACAGGTGTAAGGTGCGGATATACGGTCGTTCCGAAAGAGCTTGTAAGGGGCGGAAAGAAGCTGCATGATATGTGGTACAGACGCCAGGCAACTAAATTCAACGGTGTATCATGGGCTGTACAGTGTGCTGCGGCGGCTGTGTTCACTCCGGAGGGACAAAGACAGTGCCGCAAAAATCTCGATTATTACCATGAAAATGCAATGCTTATCGCAAAAACTCTTGACGAGCTGGGAATATACTATACAGGCGGCAAAAACTCGCCGTATATATGGATGAAATGCCCGTTCAATATGAGCAGCTGGGAATTCTTTGACTATCTGCTTTCAAATGCGGCAGTAGTAGGAACACCGGGTGAAGGTTTCGGAAGCTGCGGAAAGGGATATTTCCGTCTTACATCATTCAATTCACATGAAAAGACAGCAGAAGCAGCTGAGCGCATGAAGGATATACTTGAATTCAGGCTCAATGTCAATTCATAATTCATGATAAATAAAAAGCACGATAACTCACGTAAAAGAGTTGTCGTGCTTTTTTGCTTATTGCTTTGTTTTTCTGTTGAGGTATCTTGCTTTGTATTTTGAGTAAACTATAGTCTGATCCTTGTAAAGTCCGTAGTAGCCTGACAGAAAATAGCTTACTGCAATGGCTATCATAAAGTAGTATATGCCGCCTGAGCCGAAAAGCTCAATGCTTATAAGCATTGATGTTATCGGGCAGTTTGTCACGCCGCAGAACACGGCTATAAGACCGACAGCTGCGCATACGGACGGCGAAAAGCCTATGAGCGCGCCGAAGGTACAGCCGAATGTTGCGCCTACAAAGAATGACGGGACTATCTCACCGCCGCGGAAGCCTGCTTCTATGGTTATAGCTGTAAAGAGCATTTTCAGTATGAACGCATAGGGGACAGCCTCACCCTTGTTTACTGCTCGCGCAATAACGGGCAGACCTGCGCCGTTATAATCCCGTGTGTTCAGCAAAAGGGATAATATCACTATCGCACAGCCTGCGAGGAATATTCTTAGATAGGGATTTTTCAGATACTTTCTGAAAAGATCGCCTGTTTTATGCAGAAGTACTATGAATGCGATGCTCAGGAGCGCGCACAGACCTGCAAGTATCATAGTTTCTGCGGCTATGGGTATAGTCATTGACGGAAAGTGCAGGTCATCAAAGGATGTTTCCCTTATACCGAACAATGAGGCTATATAAGCCGCCAAAAGCGAGGAAAAAACACAGGGGAGAAGTGCGGCATAATAAAGCACGCCGACACTTACGACCTCCATAGAAAACAACGCCGCCGCCATAGGTGTTCCGAAAACGGCTGAGAAAGCGGCGCTCATTCCTGCAAGCACCATTATTCTCTTATCGGATGCATCGAGCCTGAACCATCTTCCAAGCTGATTTCCGACACTTCCGCCAAGCTGCAAAGCCGCGCCCTCACGG
>ONVG01000064.1 GCA_900321195.1 uncultured Eubacteriales bacterium | reverse complement strand
CGCTCAGCTTTGCACAGCCGGAGAACGCGCCCTCACCAATAGTTCTGAGCGAATCGGGCAGAGTTATGTCCTTTAAATTTGAGCAGCATTCAAAGGCATAGTTTCCTATTTCCGTAACTCCTTCGGGAATAACGAGCTTTTTCACAGCTGTGTTCCCTGCAAAACAGCTTTCACCTATCGCAGTTACCCTTTTGCCATAGATAACTGACGGAAGCACAGGAGCAGTTTCCTTGCCCTTGTAGCCTGTCAGTATCACATTGCCGCTGCTGTCCTTAGAGTATGTAAAATCGCTTTCGGATTCCTCACTGCTTTCACGGACGGAAACTTCTGAGGAAACCTGACTTACTGTGTCCGAAGAAACCGGCTCATTTGAGGATTCAGAACTACTTTCCTGAGTATTATTCTCCGATGTCTCCGATACGATATGACTCTCGGATGAGCTTTCAGAGCTATTTTCGGGGATATTATCCTTCGAGGTCTCCGATACGGCACGGCTTTCGGCAGAACTGTCAGAACTCTTTTCGGTGATATTATCCTCCGAAGTTTCCGATACGATACTGCTCTCGGCAGAACTGTCAGGGCTGTCAGAGCTTACCTTCTTTTCCGAAGCTCCTCCGCAGCCTGTCAGTCCGGAGGTCATTATCATTAAACATATCAATGCTGCAGCGCTATTTTTGAAATTCTTTTTCATGTTGTCATTCTCCTTTTTATATTATAATAAGCCTATGCATTCTGACCATCAGTCTTTTTTATAAGATTATCATAACACAACAAATCAAATAAATAAACAGTAAATATGCAGCCGATAGTTTTTTTGTAAGCAGTATCAAAAAATTGATATTATTATGATACAAAATTATGACTAATAAATGTAACAAAAGCATAATTGATTATATCGAGTATTTATAGTATAATAAGAATATCAGAATATCAGAATATCTGATAATAAATCTATTTTAGGAGGATCAAAATGACAAACAAAGAGATCTACAAAAAAACTCTGGTATTCTCAGTAAAAAGGCTTCTGATCGATCTTATCGAATTGCTGCTGCTAATAGGAATGTGCGTTTTAGGATTCCTGCTCCTTGATAAAACCATGAATCAGGGACTTATCGGTCTTTTTATCGGACTGATAGTGGGAATAATAATTATAGCGATCATTTCGCACTTCATTTCTTATTCGCTTAAAGCAGGACAGATAGCCATGATGACAAAAGGTATAACCGACGGAGCGCTGCCCGATAATGTCTACGCAGAGGGCAAGGCTATCGTCAAAAAGCGCTTTGCGACCGTTGCAGCCTACTATGCAATTACCAACGTCATAAAGGGAATTTTTAATCAGCTCGGAAAGGGCATTACCGCTGTGGGCAAAATGGTAGGCGGCGATGCAGGCAATAATGTCGGTTCGGCTATTTCAAGCGTCATTCAGATAGTCGTTGCTTATCTGTGCGACTGCTGCCTTGGCTGGGTATTCTACCGTGAGGAAACGAGTGCTGCAAAGGCGACCTGTGAGGGTGCAGTACTGTTTTTCAAGCACGGCAAGACACTTGCAAAGAACATGGGCAGAATCTTCGGAATGGGTATCCTTTCACTGCTGGTCATCGGCGGTGCGTTTACAGGCATATTCTATCTGATATTCATGCTCATACCCGGAGCATTTGCCGCTCTTTCAAACGAGATCATTGAGATATCCGCAAAGTCAAATTCGGCTCCGCCCGAATTTCTGACCAATCCAACGACTCTTATGATCGCAGCTGCCGCCGTTCTCGGTATTATCATATGGACCATCATTCATTCCACATTTATCCGTCCGTTTATTCTTACAGGCGTACTTCGTAACTACATTGAGTCAGGCAAGAACGATATTCCCAACGAGTCGTCCTTCTCCATGCTCGACAAAAAATCCGAAAAATTTGCAAAGCTCCACAGAGAGCTTGGAAATGCATAACTCAAAGACAGTCAAAGAAGCTTTTTGGCTGTTTAGGTATTAAAAGAGTATCATTATGAAAAATTCAAAATACACCATAACACTTTTTTTATCAGTCCTGTTATGCCTTGTTCTGCTGTACGGCTGCGCTTCCTCCGAAAAAGCGCCGACAACTTATTCCGACAGTAAAGCGTCTGCACAGAGCAGACCGGACACATCCGAAGCGGACGCTTCTTCGTCACAAGGGCAGCGGAATCCGACATAACAGAAAAATCTTCAGGTGAAAGCTCCATATCAGGTGAAGAAAGTCAGAGTCAAGAGAGTGAGCTGGAAAACATCAGCTTTTCAGATAACCGTATAGAGGTGATACCTGATCTGAGCGCATGTAAAAAGCTGAAAAAGGTCGCATTTACAAATGAAGCTATTACAGATATTTCTCCGCTGGCGAGGATCAAAAATCTGGAATATCTTTATATGCTTGACAACCGCGTCAAAAGTATTGCTCCCTTAAAGGATAATCATACATCATACAATCACCTATCTGTATATAGACGGGACATGTATAAACGACTGGGAAAGCATTTCCGGTAACGAAACGCTGAAAAAGGCGCTTGTGAGCAACTATGACACATGGCTTGCTATAAAGGAAAAGGCAAAAGAGGTTCTGCGTGAAACCGTCACCGATGATATGACCGACCTTGAAAAGCAGATACGCATAGCGCAGTACGTGCAGGACTTTATTGAATATTCAAACGAAGCCGGCGCTGATGACAACAAGACATATCCGCTCATTTATCATGGTCTTATAAAAAACGACGGAGAATGCAACTATGCAAGAACAGCAAGTTATCTTATGAATAATGCAGGTCTTGAAGTACGTATCTGCGAAAGCTCAGGACACATGTGGAATCAGATCTGTCTTGAAGGCAAATGGTACGAATTTGACTGTACATGGAACGATAACAAAACGTTAGCCGACTGGGAGTGGTTCAACAAGAGCAGAAGCTTTATGGAACAAAGCGAGCTGCACGGGATATCGTTTGAAATAGGATGTCCTTATACAGCTTACGATATGCCGTTTATGGAATACTTGAGTTATTCCTGACATGATATGTTCAGATATCTCCATACACGCCGAAAATTGTCAGTTTTATCTCAGATATCAGTACGGATAAAAAGATAACAATACTAACTAATCTGTGCAATAAAGCCGCATCTTTTCAGGACTGCCGGAGCGTTCCTGAAAAGATGCGGCTTTTAAGATAATAAGGGATCAGTATTATTCACCATTCCACTCATTCAGACATAACTTTATTTCACTTGTCGGTATCAGCACTCCGTAATGGAATTTACTTCCATCTAAAGAGTAAGACGCGCCGGTTACAATTCCTACAAGCTCCATTTTCTCATTGATCGCTGCACCGCCGCTGTTGCCTACCTGTATGTAGGCGCTGTGCTTCATTCCGTTGCTCGGAAAGCTTTTGAATTCACCAAATTTTTGGATACCTGATAAAACCTTGCCATAAGATAATGCAAACCATTGGTTTTGCGGATTACCAATGCACATTATCCTATCATCTATCTTGGGATCTTCTTCCGAAAGCGAGATGATAGCAAGCTCTTCGTCAGTGTTAAATTTTATAACTGCTAAATCATCTCTTGTGCTGGAATAAACAACTTCAGCCGCATACATTGTATCATAAACCTCAGAAGCAAGAACATTCATTTCCAATCCGGGAATACTCTCAGACTTCATATCGGTATTCGTAGTAAAAACAAGCAGATCTGCATTTTTTTTGCTGACTACATGAGCTGCTGTGAGCGCATAATATGTTTTTCCGTCTTTCTTGATAACCACTCCGCTGCCGCCTTCACCATAGGAAATGCTGCCATCTTCCTCTGTCCTTGAAATGATCCCTATATTTGCAGAGAGCATACCGGACTTATCAAATGTTGTTTTCATATCTTCATAAACAATATCTTTATTTTTATTATTATCTTCTTCAAAACAGCCATACAGCGCAAAACTAAGCAAAACAGTGATCATTAAAAGCACGAATGATTTGGTAAATATTCTTTTTCTTATCATTAATTCTTTTCTCCATATATTTTAATTGGTTTTTTCCTGCAATCAAAGTATAAAACATTTTCCTTTATAATCTTCGCCCGGTTTTTTATTTGCCTTTTACTTTGAAACGATCCTTGTCTGCGCATAACCATTATTATCCTCATATATTTCAATGCTGTAATGATACTCCCTGCTGCCATCTTTGATGGTAAAGTTCGTTATACCGTAATCCTTTGCGTTTATCCTTATCATACTGTCTTGTCCTGTCTTATCAATGCTGATATCGACAAAACCATTATCCTCCATTTCAACCACAGCCGCATCCGTCAGCACGGGGTCATCGGGCAGAAAGTTATGTTCGGAAAGTGACAATCGGGGAAAAATCAGCATAGCTGTCAGGATCAGCGCTAAAGGCACGAAAAAGCCTGCGAGTCTTTGCCAAAGCTTCGGAGTAAAAACATACAGATACAGTATCACCTGAGCAAGACAGAACACACCCGTTAAAAGCATAAACGGGAAATGTTTTAAGGTAAAACTGAAAGAATCCAGATAACATGACGTCAGATAAAACAAAATCGGGGAAAAGATAAGCAGACTGACTATATTTTTACGTTTGATATACCAGCCGACAAAAGCCATAGGAAATGTCAGAAGCGTCCAGATGAACCAATATTTATAATAACTGAACAGCTGCCATCCCATCTGATTGAACGGTACCTGAATCAGATATATCAGCGGCTGACTGATAAGAAAGAATACAAAGGTCTTCAGCGCGGACTCAAGCGGCTTTTTACAGTTTGACATGATCATAACAGCCAAAAGGATCCATGCCTCAAAGAACACACCCATTCTGTAAAATGATGTGTTTTTAAAAACCGGTATTATAATGAATACCGAAGTCAAAACCGCCGAGCCTACCGCTAAAAGTACAACGAAAAGCCAACTCATATTCAGCCCGCCGAAAATTTTATCGGCTGCTTTCCTTATTAAATTATTATTCTTCATTTTTTCTTTCCTTTCTATGCATATGCATACATAATTTTTCGTGTTGACATTTGATTGACAGTTCTGTCAGAATCTCTTCAAAAAACCGAACAGAACATTACTGAATTCTTGATGAGTTTTGTTTTTTAATGATTCCTCTGCTGTTTCGCTGTATGGGGTAAGCTTGAAGTCGCCGTAAATGGTTGTAAACTCGTTTTTCATTGATACTGTTTCCATTCCGAGCTTGTCGCACTCTTCCTTGAAGGATGCGGCAGTGTCAAGATTGCCGTGATCTCTCTCAAGATCATCGCAAAGGAGCATATACGCCTTGCCGCCGTGCTGCATAACATACTGTCCCATAGCCAGGTCTCCTGAGCTGTTGCCGAATGCAAGAAGAGGAGAGAATCCAAGATCATTAATTATGCTGACTACCTTGTTCAGCTTGAGATTCTTGAACTTGACTGTTCCGTCAAAAACTATCTTTTCATCTGCCGTCGGAGTATAATCACGCGCTTTTGTATCTCCCTGACCTGCTGTGTTAAAGCCGTATCTTGTGCCGAGGACCTGATAAGATGGAATGTACTCACCCAGAACATCCTTTGACAGCTCACGGAGCATATTGACCTCTGCGCCGCTGTTTATATAAACCTTGAAGCCGTTCTCCGTAAGATACTTAATAAGAGAAACCATAGGCTTGTAATAGCCGTCTGCGTATGTCATATTTTCAAATCCTGCTACCGGCTCTGACATGAATTTGCGAATATAGTCACAGTACTCCTCAACGGTAAAGCCCTTGAAGGCTTCAGCGATTATATCACCGGATGAGCGTGGAGCCTTCGGCTTTTCACCGCCGTTCAGAAGATACTGCTCCAGCGCTTTGCAGTAGGAAACATCCTCATCAACACCCTTGTATGTATCATCGTGAACAAGGCGGTGTATCATCAGACACTGGTCAACGTAGGTCGGGAAAAGCTCACCGTACAGTGTGCCGTCCGAATCAAAAACTGCAATACGCTTTTCGGCAGGCACGAATTTATCTGATTTTTCATCCGTGACCTCCGAAACATAAGCCATGATAGACTTCATTGCAGGTGAATCCTCTGTCCAGTACTCAAATGAGGTCGTT
Source organism: uncultured Eubacteriales bacterium (assembly GCA_900321195.1). GTDB lineage: Bacteria > Bacillota > Clostridia > Oscillospirales > Acutalibacteraceae > UBA1213. Next base: position 1,707 of record ONVG01000064.1, on the reverse strand, counting down.
TTGTTTTCAGGCTGTGAGTCTTTCTGCTTACTGTCATCTGCTTTCTTGTCTGCGCTGCTATCAGATACAGACGATGAAGCTGTTGTTGAAGTGTTCTTGCTTTCAGGTGCTTTGCTGCAAGCTGCGGCGGAAAGCATCAAAGCTGCTGCTGCGATAATTGCTAAAATTCTTTTTTTCATTTGGTTTTCCTCCATTCAATTTTTAGTTTTTCTTGCTGTCGGAAAGTATCAGTTCCTTTGCTCTGCGGGTATTATCGCTGTATTCATCCAGCGTCCTGTCAAAGCCTTTTTCCCTGACAGATACGGCAATTTCTGACCTTGACGGCGCGCCGTAATACTTATCCATTAAAAAGCACAGCTCATTGTAGGTAAGAGCTATAATTTCCTGACTGCGATGGTCATTTTCATATACGCTTGTTTTGTCCACATAAGATTTACCTTTCAATAATATCGGAGCTGTGAATGAAATATATGCTGTCACCCAGATATTCCGCAGCATTATACGTATTCACAAATAAAAGACTCAAAGTGGAAACAGGAAAATATGACCTTCCGTCAGAATCAAGAATGTCGATATCATACTCTCCCAAATCTAATGTAATGCTTTTTGGTTTTCCCTCTATGACGGATTCTTCGTTTTTGCAGTAAGGAGAGTCAAGGAAAGTACCCTCAGAAACAGGAACACCGCCCATAAACGACTCAAATTCATCAAAATAAACAGTGTCGTTTTCTGTGTCTATCACCATCGCTGCATTGTTCAAAGTGACCGTGTATGTACCGTCATCATTTTTTATCTCAGACGCTGTATCCTTAAAAAGACAATTCAGCTTATCGGTCTTATCGTTGCTGTACAGATATGCCGTTACATCCTTCTTTAGTATCTCATCTTCAGTTTTAACGGCAAAAACCGTCATAGGCGCTGCCATACTCAGAAGCAGAGCGGAGGAAAGGATAAAGCTTGTAAATGAGAGTCTTTTTTCATAACATAACCTCCTTTTACTTTTCAGATTTTGTACTTGTTTTCCTGTCATCAGGTGAAAAAATATTTTCCGTCACTCTGCTGTATACAAGATATCATATGATAAAAACTGCAAATGATATCAGCAGGGAGAGCATATTATTTAACTGCTTCATCTTTTTTCCGGCTGAGCGGATGTGTTCCTGCTGTCCTTTGGCTGATAGGGAACAACGATCGGAGCACTGCTGCGGAACATATCCTTATATCCCTTGTTCATACGGATGCACTGCATACAGTATACAGCCCGTCCTAAATTAAGGCACTCGGCGCATGAGTTCTTTTCATCCATTTCTTTTCACCTCACAGTCGCTTTAAAAAATGACATATCTTATCATTTTTTGTGGTTCTATCGGCAGGCAATAAAAAAGACTATTTTCATAAACGAAAACAGTCACAGATAAAATCTTATTGACATTTCAAAAAATGTTATTGTATCACACACAATATCCGCCAACAGCAGAGTGTGGTTCAAGTAATACTTGTGTACAATATTGATTTTTTGTTGTTTTCATTTTTTAATTATACTACATTTCTTATGGCTTGTAAACATTTATATGAACTCTCTCACGGAAATCAACTTTCTTTAAAAGAAACCTGAATCCGTGAAACTCAAAAATCAAATCAGTTCAAAAGTCAGCTTGCAAGCCAAAAACAAAGCAAAAAGCTCACATTCTAAATGCACCCAAAAGG
>ONVG01000070.1:7569-9218 GCA_900321195.1 uncultured Eubacteriales bacterium | reverse complement strand
TACAAGAACAATCAGCATGTTAAAACTGTTCAGGGGATATCTGGTGGCTCCTATGTTTTTGACTTGGAGCCTGGAACCTACACTGTTAGTGCTTCATTAGATTCAGCATATGACAATTCGATTTCTCAAAGCACATTCACCTTGATAGTCCAAGGCTACAAGACTGTCATAAACGCTACTGATTTGGAGATTGAGTATAACAATACTTCAAACTTGACTGCAACATTGATAGCGGATTATTCCGGCACTCCTTTGGCCAACAAGAATTTGACAGTAAACTTTAACGGAAATTCCTCTTATAAAAAGACCGATGGAATGGGCCGGATTACTATCGATATTCCTAAGCTGCCTGCAAAAACCTATCCTGTGAGCATTTCTTTCGGTGGGGATGATGTCTATGAGCCTTTCTCAATTACTGTTAATGTAACAGTCAATAAGATTGCCTCCCAATTGTCCTCACGAAATGTAACCGCATTTTTCAATGAAGGAAAAATCGTGGCCAGGCTGACTGATAAGTACGGCAAGCCTTTGGCTGATTCAAACGTGTCCCTTCATCTGGCATATATCCACAGGACTTTCAAGACAAATCAGAGTGGTGAAGTCGAATTTGAAATTGAAGGTTTGACTGAAGGAAACCACACCGGTCAAATCGTATTTGAAAATGATCCGGTTTATGAGGATTCGAATATTTCCATTAACGTATACCTATACAGGCTGGCTTCAAACATTACTGCGGATAATCTTACCTTTGTCTTTGGGGAATCCGGCATATTAACCGCATATCTAAAGGATTCAGATGGAAAACCTATTGAAAATGCTACAATTGACCTTGTCATCGATAGGATTTATGAAACATTGAAAACCAACTCTGATGGTCAGGTGGGCTTTGATTTATCCAATAAATTATCTGTCGGCACATTTAATGGATATCTTTACTTTGATATGACTAACAGATATGTAGCTTCCAGTATTCCTGTGAATGTGGCTGTAAATAAGATTTCCACTTCCATATCTGCGCCTGACGTGGCCTGCACATATGGGGAGGAAAAATATGTGATTGTCACATTGAATGACAAGTATGGAAATCCTATGGCAAATCAAACGGTTTCAGTTAAGTTAAGCATCAAAACGCTAACCGGAAAAACCGATGATAACGGTCAGGCAAAATTATTGATTCATTTGCCTCCTAAATCTTATGTGGGTTCAGTCAGTTATGCAGGTAACGGCACATATCAGTCAAGTTCCTCCAGTCTGAATATTGTAGTCAATCAAATCAATGACAAGGTAGCTACTGAAATCACCGGATACAATTTGACAAGCGTCTACAATGAGGGAAAATATATAACCATAACTTTGAAGGATGACCTGGGAAATATGATGGGCAATATGCCACTCAGCATTGATTTCAATGGCAAGACAAGGAGCTATAGGACAGACGGCAATGGTCAGGTCAAATTGTCTTCCGAGTCTTTGGTGCCTAATTCCTATGTTGCTAAAATAAGCTTTGCAGGTGATGATAAATATCAGAGTTCTTCTTTCAGCGTAAATCTTGTCGTCAAAAAGGCAAATGCTTATTTGTTTGCTCCCAAAAAGAAATTCAATGCAAAGATTTCTGTCAAGAAGTATAAGGTTACCTTAAAAACCATCAG
>ONVG01000070.1:0-7551 GCA_900321195.1 uncultured Eubacteriales bacterium | reverse complement strand
CAACAGGAATGCTGCCATGAAAAAGGTTAAAGTTTATCTTAAGGTCAAAGGCAAGACCTATGTTGTCAAAACCAACAATAAGGGTCAGGCAATATTCAAGCTTAAGAAACTGACCAGAAAAGGAACCTATAAGGCAACCATTACCTACAGAGGCGACAACTGCTATAATGGAGTTGTCAAAAAGGCTAAAATTAAAGTCAGGTAGATGATTTTCATCTACTCATCCTATTTTTTTCTTTCAAATTCATTATGTGCCTTCTTATAGTCTGAATTATAGTGTTTTTATATACTATGAGAAAAATAATTTAATGTAATGAAGATAATTTTGGAGGAGACTATGATTAATAAACGAAAATTACTGATATTACTTTTATTTTCAATTGTTTTAATTTCATCAGTTTCGGCTATTTCGGCCGCTGATTCAAATTCAACTGATGTGCAGACAGTCAGTGATGAAGATATTGAATTGGAAAAAAGTAATTCTGATATAAAATCCATTGCGGATGAAAATATTGAATCCGACCAAAGTAATTTACAGGAGGCCTTATCCGAATCAGATAATAGTATACAAAAGGAAGGTGTTAAAAACAACACTGTGATTATAGCTGATAATATAACCACATTTCCTATGGAAGGCAAAATATTATTTAAACTGACAGATGAAAACGGAAGCCCTTTGGAAGGCTGCAATGTAACTCTTGATGTGAAATTTATCCACAGGAATTTCGTCACCAATACTACAGGTGAGGGATATTTTGACATTAATGGTACCGGCGCAAACCTCGAAGAGGGAAACTATACCGGTGTAATTAAATTCCTGGGCAATGAAAATTATAATGCATCAAGCTTGAATATTAGCATTAGGATACGCACACTGAATTCCACAATTTCCTGTGACAATCTCACATTCATATATAATGAATCCGGAATTTTAATCGCCTGTCTAAAGGACTCTGAAGGAACTCCTATCGAAAATGCCACTTTGGATCTTGTTCTTGGCAATATTTACGATTCACTTAAAACCAATGCCAGCGGCGAAGTGGGCTTCAATATGACCCGCTTGTCTGTAGGCACTTATACGGGCAATATTTACTTTAAAGAGACAAACAGGTATAACAGTTCAGCCATTCCCGTAAAGGTAATTGTCATGAGAATTCCAACTGAAGTCAATGCGTCCGATATGAACTATACATATGGCGATGAGACATATCTGACTGTAACCCTAAAGGACAAATACGGAAATCCTTTGGTAAATGAAAGTGTGGCATTTACGACAAGTGGCAATCCGATATTCGAAAAGACCAATGCCAGCGGTCAGGCAAAATTCCTTATGATGTTGGTTCCTGGATTATACAATGCTACAGTCAGCTATTCCGGCAATGAGACCCATCAGTCAAATTCCACTGTTGTGCATATCATTGTAAATGAGATTAAGGAAAAGACTCCTGTCATAGTATACAATTTTACAACAGTATACAATGAAGGAAAATATATGCAGTATTCCTGTAAATGATATGTTCATGCCGAAAGACGGCTGTCCGATGTGCAGGATGCGTGACATGCTCGAAGAGAGAAAGGCGGATTATGTTACGGGTTCGGCAATGATGGAGCCTAATGTGCGAATAAAGACGAATGAGCAGGGCTTTTGCTACAGGCATTTTTCCATGATGATAAAGCAGGGAAAAAGACTTTCAAATGCGCTGATACTTCAAAGCCATTTGCAGAAGATATCAGAGGAGCTTGTTCCTGAGGTGCCTTCCGGAAAGCCGGATAAAAAGAAGATGGCGGCGCTTGATGCGCTTCTGAAAGACTGTTTTATATGCCGTGACATAAAAGACAATATGGAAAACATGGTAAGAATAGTACATGCCATGTGGATAAGTGAGCCGGAGTTCCGTCAGCTTTATTCCGAGCAGAAATATATCTGTCTTGAGCATTTCTATCTTCTTATGAACACCGACCAGAAAGGGCTTGGAAAAAATTTGCAGGCTTTTTACGAGGCAACATCAAAGCTTACAGGAGGATATCTTAATGAGCTTGAAGAGGATATCTCACATTTTTGCAGGATGTTTGACTACAGGAGCGCAAATTCATCATGGGGCAACTCAAAGGACAGCATAGAGCGTTCTGTCGAATTCCTTACAGGTGATAAGGTGATAACAAAAGAAGAAATTTATGATGACGGTGAGGACGAATGAAAAGCTCAGGTTTTTAGCTTATATATGGATTTTTTGCAAAGTATGTGCTATAATGCTCTTACAAAATACTTAACGGAGGAAATAAAATGAATATTTCACTTTTGGGCTGCGGAAGATGGGGCTCTTTTATCGGATGGTATCTTGATAAGATAGGTCATAATGTTACAATATGGGGACTGAGCGATGCGCCGCAGTTTATTGAAATAAGAGATACAAGAAAGAATAACATGCTCACATTCCGTGAAAGCATCAATGTTACTGACGACCTTGAAAAAGCTGTGACGACAGCCGATGTTATGATAATATCGATAAGCTCTCAGGCTCTTCGTTCTTTCATGCCGAAGGTTGCAGCATTTGACATTAAGGATAAAAAGATAGTACTGTGCATGAAGGGGATAGAGATAAGCACAGGAAAGCGTCTTACCCAGATAGTCGAGGAATTTATACCTGAGGAAACACAGGTCGCTGTATGGGTAGGTCCGGGACATCCGCAGGATTTCAGCAAGGGCATACCTAACTGTATGGTCATAGACTCAAGGCACGAGGACTTGAAAAGCCTGCTTATAAACGAGTTTTCAAGCGAGCTTATACGCTTCTATTTCGGAAACGACCTTATCGGAACAGAGATAGGTGCAGCTTCAAAAAATACTGTAGGTATCGCCGCAGGAATGCTTGACGGGCTTAATCTTTCTTCACTTAAAGGCGCATTGATGTCAAGAGGAACAAGAGAGATAGCAAGACTTATAAAGGCTATGGGCGGCAAGGAGCTTTCTGCATACGGTCTTTGTCATCTCGGAGATTATGAGGCTACACTTTTCTCACAGTACAGCCATAACCGCCGCTTCGGAGAGATGTTCGTAAAAGGAGAGAAATTCTCACTGCTTGCCGAAGGCGTAGATACTACAAAGGCTCTTGTGCTTTTGGGAGAGAGATACAATGTCGATCTTCCTATATGCAATACTGTAAACAGCGTCATATCAGGGGAGAAAACACCCGAAAATGCGCTTTCGGAGCTTTTCCTCCGCAGTGTAAAAACAGAATTCTATGATTAAAGCTATGAACAGACAGGGAAAAAATCTCTGTCTGTTTTGTACTATTTCGTTCTTGATTTTTTCGGTTTGCAGTTATAAAATATATATTGTATTTATAATTATAAAAAACTTTGAGCTTTTAATTATTTTAGGCGAAAGGTGATAAAGTTATGACTAAAAATCTTCTTGCAAAGATAAATGAACAAAAAGGAAAATTTTCAAAGGGGCAGCGTCTTATAGCAAGCTTCATTACCGAGCATTATGACAAGGCGGCTTTTATGACGGCTTCAAAGCTTGGAAATACTGTCGGCGTAAGTGAATCGACAGTAGTGCGTTTTGCGACTGAGCTTGGTTACGAGGGCTATCCGCAGATGCAGAAGGCAATGCAGGAGATGATAAGAGACAAGCTTACATCCGTACAGCGCATAAACGTTACACAGAGCCATATAGGCGACGGAAATGTCCTTGAATATATACTCAACAAGGATATAGATAAAATAAGGCGTACTCTTGACGAAACATCCGAGAAGGATTTCAGGAACGCTGTAGATGCTATATCACGGGCTAAAACCATATATATATTCGCTGTCAGAAGCTCTGCTGCACTTGCGTCGTTTTTGGGATATTATTATTCGCTGATATTTGAAAATGTCAAGATAATAAGCAACTACGGCGAAACAGAGATATATGAGAAGCTTTTCAGGATATCTGAGGATGATGTTATAATAGGCATAAGCTTTCCGAGATATTCAAACGCGGCTATACAGGCAATGACATTTGCAAAAAGACGCGGCGCAAAGGCTATTGCGCTTACTGACAGCATGTCCAGTCCGCTCGTTGCAGTGTCGGATTATGTCCTTATCGCAAAGAGCGATATAGCTTCGGTGGTCGATTCACTCGTCGCACCGCTCAGTATGATAAATGCGCTCATAGCAGCTACCGTTCTTAATCTTGACGCCAGTGTAAAGGAAACATTCGGCACACTTGAAAATATATGGCAGGAATATGACGTTTATCAGAACAACAGAAAGGATGAACCCGATTGACAAAAAGAAAAGCCGCTGTTATCGGCGGGGGAGCGGCAGGAATGATGTCGGCAGTATTTGCATCAAGGAGCGGCGATGATGTTACTGTATTCGAGAAAAACGACAGAACATGCAAAAAGATATACATAACCGGAAAAGGACGCTGCAACGTTACCAACAACTGCAATATACAGACTGTCATAGCAAATACACCTACAAACGGCAGATTTCTTTACAGCGCACTGAACAGGTTTTCTCCGTCAGATACTATGGCTTTTTTTGAAGAGAACGGCGTCAGACTTAAAACCGAAAGAGGAAACAGAGTTTTTCCGGTATCCGACAGGGCAGGAGATATCGCGCAGGCACTTCTCAGGGCTGCGAAAAATGAGGGCGTACATATAGTACACAAGAATGTAACGGATGTGCTTGCGGAAAACGGATGCATAACCGGAGTCAGGGCTGACGGGAAAATAATGCCGTTCGATAAGGTCATAATAGCCTGCGGAGGACTTTCATATCCTTTGACAGGCTCAACGGGTGACGGCTACAGATTTGCAAAGGCGTTGGGGCATACTATAATAACGCCCAGACCTTCACTTGTTCCGCTGGAAACTGTTGAAAGACCCGATGCGTCTATGGATAAGCTTTTGCTGAAAAATGTTGCGGTAGAACTGTATGACAGCGAAAAGAATAAAAAGCTGTATGAGGATTTCGGCGAGCTGCAGTTCATGCGCTACGGCGTAACGGGAGCTGTTGTACTTAGCGCAAGCGCTCATATCAGGGATATGAAAAAAGGGAGATACAGGCTTGATATCGACCTTAAACCGGCGCTTTCAGAGGAAAAGCTTGATGCAAGACTTATAAGGGAGCTTTCATCATGCAGCGGCAGGAGCTATGAATATATGCTGCACAGCCTTTTGCCTTCGGGGATGATAGGAATGTTTGCAGGGAGGTCAGGAATACCGTCTGAACACAGATGCAGTGAGATAACAAAAGCCGAAAGAAAACAGATAATATCTCTGCTCAAACGCTTTTCACTGACAATAAAGGGCTTCAGACCTATAGAGGAAGCTGTAATAACATCCGGCGGCGTTGATGTAAAGGAGATAGACCCGAAAACTATGCGTTCAAGATTGGTTGATGGACTATACTTTGCAGGTGAGGTCATAGATACGGATGCATATACGGGCGGCTTCAATTTGCAGGCGGCTTTTTCAACAGGTGTCACAGCAGGCGAAAATTAATGAAATGAGGTTATATAATGGGATTTCAGGATGACTGGATAATGCGTCAGATCGAGATAATAACGAGATATGTTGTAAGGCTTGTTTTCGGCAGGGATGATACACAATATACTATGGAGGTCACGGACGGTATCTCTGTTACTGATGAGATACATCTTGAAATAGAAAGACTTCTTAAAGAGGGTAAAATATGCGAAGCCGAGGACTTCCTTTTTGATAATATACAGTTTACTGACAAGTATGTGGAGCTTGCAGTTGATTTTTATAAAAAGCTGAATCTTATGACGGATGAAGAGCTGGAATCACACGATTTTTCGAGAGATGAGGTCTTTGAGGGATATATCGATATCCTTACAAGGCTCGGCATACCTGTAGAACAGTTTGTTGAATGATTTTTTAAAAAAATCTTTTCAAATATGCAACTTTTTTGTCCGGCTGCATATATATGTTATAGATAATTGAGAATTAAAGCCGTAAAACACTGATGATAAGCGGATTTTTCGTATAGGAAAATTTTTTGAAAAAATTTTGGAAAAACGCTTGACAATTCATGAGAGTTATGGTATTATAATACACGTCGCTGAGAGATAAAACAAATCCGAAGTAAAAACTGAGGAAATTATCTTAAAGCTGATGTGGGAGCATAGCTCAGCTGGGAGAGCATCTGCCTTACAAGCAGAGGGTCATAGGTTCGAGCCCTATTGTTCCCACCAACATGGTCCGGTAGTTCAGCTGGTTAGAACGCTAGCCTGTCACGCTAGAGGTCGACGGTTCGATCCCGTTCCGGATCGCTTCTTGCCTCTGTAGCTCAGTCGGTAGAGCAGGGGACTGAAAATCCCCGTGTCGGTGGTTCGATTCCGCCCGGAGGCACCAAATTTGCGGATGTAGCTCATCTGGTAGAGCGCAACCTTGCCAAGGTTGAGGTAGCGAGTTCGAGCCTCGTCATCCGCTCCAATGGAGCTTGATATCTTTAAGCTCCATTTTTATATATGGCGTCATAGCCAAGTGGTAAGGCACGAGTCTGCAAAACTCCGATTCCCAAAATTGGAGTTTAAATCATGGTGACATAGCCAAGTGGTAAGGCACGAGTCTGCAAAACTCCCATCCCCCGGTTCGAATCCGGGTGTCACCTCTCTTTTTCTTTTTGCTGATGCCCAGTACCGCCCATCTGAAGAACGGTATCCTTGAGATTATGAAGTTAAGCAGATATGCCAGAGCAAACAGTAAGCCCGTATCATTTTTTTCAGAGCTGAGAATAAGTATAAGCAGAAGGATAAGGCTTTTTTCCTTATCCTGAAAAAGCATATCAAGGAAGCCGCTGTTTTTTTCGGAAGAACTGTTCTGAGGCTGAGAAACCTGAATTTCCGTTACCGATGTTTTCTCAGGTACAGATGAAGAAACGGCGGCTTCCTTTTTTTCGGGAGGTGGAGGAGAAGCTCTGCCACGTCCACGGTTCTGCATTTCCTGCATTCTGCGGACAGCCTCCTGCTGCATTTTATCCATATCCTCACCGGTGTATTTTATCATACGAAATCATACTCCTACAGATTTAGTTGCCTTATCAGAGGCAGAAGCTTTGTCAGCCGCAGAAGCTTTGCAGCCTCATCGAGCTTTTTTCTTCGTTCGACGCTCAGAAAGGGTTTGAGTGCTTTCAGAAGCCTTGTTGTATCGTCATCTTTCTGCATATCCGAAATCAGGGGCATAAGCTTCATAACGGTCTGGATTGTATCGGTCGGCATTGACGGAAGCTGAGCTTTTTCGGGATTTTTAAATGCAGGCGGTTCAGAGTTTTTCTGTTCATCATCAGATATAAGCAAATCCTTTAGGCTCATAATCTGTCTGACTGTTTCGGGGTCGTCCAGAAGCTTGCTTATAGCGTCTGACATACTGTCCATTCTATTTTTCTCCCGAAAGCTTTTTAATCAGAGCCTGAGCCTGTGGTGAACTGAGAAGCCTTTCGGTTTTTTCCCTGTCGTTAAGAATGCTTCTGATTTTTTCCGCCTGCTTTTCGTCCATTTTACCCAGCAGCTTTCCTATATCGCCTTTTTTGGCA
>ONVG01000135.1 GCA_900321195.1 uncultured Eubacteriales bacterium | reverse complement strand
CCCTTTTTATGAGCAAACAACTGAACATTGATTCTAAGCATTACAATTACACCTCCGTAAATATTACCTTTAAATAATTCGGGTACTGCTCCTCCGTATTGATAAGATGGAGCTTTAGTCCTTCAAAAATGATCCTGCATTTTTCTGCGTCCTTTTTTTCTACACGAACGAGCATTTCACCGTCATTGTCTTCTGCGACAGCATCCGCACCGATTATTTCAGTAACGGTATTTGCTGTCATGTATGCGGCAGAGGAAACGAAAGCACATATTATATCTCTTCCTGAGCTGTCAAAACCTGAATGGCCTTTGATATGGAAGCCGAGTATATCTCTTTCGTGAGAAACAAGGAATTCCGCTTTTATCATTATGCTTCGATAGATTCGATCTGGACTTTAGTATAGAACTGTCTGTGTCCCATCTTACGTTTCTCGCCCTTCTTAGGCTTATAGGTAAACACGGTCACTTTCTTACCCTTGCCGGTCTTGAGGACCTTACCTGTTACCTTTACACCCTCAACATAGGGAGAACCTACCTTGAAGCCGTCATCAGTGCTTACTGCAACAACCTTGAAGTCAACAGCTGCATCATTCTCGGCATCAAGCTTTTCAACAAATACAACATCGCCGTTAGCGACCTTGTACTGCTTACCGCCTGTTTCGATTACTGCGTACATTATCTGGCACCTACCTGTTTAATAAATTCGCTGTACAAGGCGAGGCTAAGCCTGCTTAAAGCCTATAACATGCGTCCTTACAATGATACCACACAAAATTCCCTTTGTCAACATATTTTTTCCGGCAAGCTGCCGGTCCTTTTTAAGAAATAAAATATTAAACTTTTATTATTAAGCTTTTATTTCCAGGGGCGTTTTTTGCCCGTCCAGCCCTTTTCTTTCCAATATTCCACATCTTTCTGAACGAAGCCGTTTTTCTGAATCGCACGCATTATTGAAAAAAGAATTTTTGTTTTAAGTCCGGGCTTTACTTTTCCGTTTCTTCTGACGAGCCTTGCAGCAATAGCGGATGTTGTCTTGTCTATCGACTTTTTCTTTTTCTCACTTACGCCTTCCCAGTCGGCAGCCGCAACTCCGACACCGTATTTGTATATTTTTGCAACGCCCCAGTAAGTCAGGCTGTCCGCCATATCCTTGACAGTAGACTTCATTCCTGCGCCTGCCGCTGTGCTTACGCATACTCCCTGCTTGCCAAACATGAGTTCTTCGGGTCTGTGCGGCATCCAGCGGTATCCGTAGTGGTCAAGGAGCGACTTCATAGCGCCTGTTGCATGGAACACATATACAGGACTTGCAAGTATTATAACATCAGCTTCATCAATAGCTTTTGTTATCGGCAAAAGCTTTTTGAAATGCGGACATTTATCCTCACCTTCAAAAAAGCATTTTGTACATCCGCAGCACATTGCGTCGAAATCCTTCGGCAGAAAGAATTCTTTTATCTCTCCGCCTGTTTTTTCGGCTATATCATGCGCTATGTGATATGTGGAGCCTTTATGGCTCTGACCGTGAATTATTACTGTCCTCATATTTTTTTCCTCCTGTAAGCAGACGTGATATATCAGTGAAAAAACGGCAGCTTCAGTCTTTTAGGCTTGTTATTGTAATGGAAAGGACAGTGACTTATCAGTATTGTGTCCTCGCCTATAAGCTGTATATTTTCCCATTTTATAACAAGATCGTCTGAGCGTCCGAAAAATCCGAAAAATTTCTGTCTGCCGTAGATTATTATAGAAACGACCTTTGCTGTTTCGGTATTCACCTCAACATCATCAACAAAGCCTACACGACAGCCGTTAGTACTGTTTATGACCTCCTTGTGCCGCAGATCTGTCACACGACAGCAGCCCATAAAAATACCCCCTTTACGATTTCACTTACATAATTATGACGTAAAATGGGTTTTTATGTCACGTATTCTGAGGTCTGAATGTGCGTCCCTCAAATTTTTTGTTTATCCTTTTGAAAAGGCTGTTCATAGGCATAGTTGTAAGTACGAACAATCCCAAAGCTATCAGCGACATAACTCCTAAAATGATGAGCATTTTCGGTGAAAGATATGCAAAGTTGAAAATATCTCCGATATGCTTTCCGAAAAGATAGACATCACGGCAGCATGTAACACCTGCCGCCATACCTGTTACCATAAACACAAACAGCGCAGTTCTTATCTTGTTGAAAGGCATTGACACCTGGAAAAGTATCATAAACGCCGTTATAGCCGTAAGACATACCGCAAGCGTTGAGTATTCCTCAACAGTCAGCCCGAATATGTTCGATACGATTATACACAGTATTATATTTATGACTGTCGTTATTCCCGCAGGTATCGATTTTTCAAGGATATTGAGTATGAATATTCCCTTTATCCTTTCCTTGTTCGGTTCAAGGGCAAGTATGAATGACGGTATTCCTATGGTGCATGCGTTTACAAGCGTGAGCTGTATCGGCTGGAACGGGAAATGAGCCGTCAGGAACAGGAAAAGTATCGCAAGTATGGTTGAGAATATTGTCTTTACGATAAACAGTGTAGACGAGCGCTGTATATTGTTTATTGTGCGCCTTCCCTCTGCGACTACCTTTGGCATTGAGGCAAAATTCGAGTCAAGAAGTACGAGCTGGGCAACATTTCTTGCCGCATCGCTTCCTGCCGCCATAGCTATACTGCAGTCGGCTTCCTTCAATGCAAGTACATCGTTCACGCCGTCACCTGTCATCGCTACCGTATGACCCTGCTTTTTAAGCTCGACAACGAATTTGCGCTTCTGAGCAGGCGTTACCCTGCCGAAAACAGTGTACTTTTTCATAGCCTCGCTTATATCGTCATCCGTTTTAAGCTCTGACGCATCAATATACTTATCATAATTTTTTACTCCTGCGCGTCTTGCGACATCCGAAACGGTTATCGGGTTATCTCCCGAAATTATCTTTACCTCTACATTCTGGTCTGCAAAGTATCTCAGTGTTGCAGGCGCTTCTTCTCTTATCTTGTCATTAAGAAGAATTATTCCTATTACCTCGATATCATCGGGCAGGTCTTTGCCGTTGAAATCATTGTCAGAATGAGCAAGTATTATTGAGCGATAGCTCTTTGCATAGCCGTTGAGGACTTTTTTCAGCTCATCAGGCACTTTCTTGAGTATGAACTCAGCCGCGCCCATTATGTATGAGCCTTCATTTTCAAAATGTGCTCCCGACCATTTCTTTTCTGATGCAAAGGGTATTGCCCTGTCGGACTTCATTGCAGTTTCGCCGCCGAATTTATCTTTAAGCGCCATAAAAGTAGCATTGGTATCGTCAAGGGCATTTACAAGGCCGCAGAGTATATCGGCTATATTTTCCTTTTCCGCCTTATCCCCATAGGGTACATAATCTGCCACTTCCATACAGCCCTCTGTTATCGTGCCCGTCTTGTCAAGACAAAGCACATCTACTCTTGCAAGCGTTTCTATGCAGTACAGCTCCTGCACAAGCACCTTGCTCTGAGAAAGCCTTATTACGCTTACGGCAAGAACAGTACTTGTAAGAAGTACAAGTCCTTCGGGTATCATTCCGGTAACTGCCGCAACGGTATTTACTACCGCCTGCATAAATTTGTATTCTATCTCTCCGAGCGGCGAGAAAACCATAAGACCCTCATGCTCACTCGGCAGAGTTGACTGTCTGAGGAACATCAGGAGCGCAAGCGGAAGGATGATAAAGGTAAGAACCTTTATTATCTTATTGAGAGTATAGAGTATCTCGGAATTGACCTTTTTGATATACTTTGCTTCGGCGGCTATCTTTGAAGCGTAATTCTCACTTCCGACATGCTCGGCTCTTGCAAAGCATTTTCCGCTTACTACATAGCTTCCCGAATACATCATATCTCCGGACTTTTTATGTATAGCGTCCGATTCACCTGTAAGCAGTGACTCATTAGCGTCACAGTCACCCGATATAACTACACAGTCAACAGGTATCTGATTTCCCTGAGAGAACTCGATAATGTCATCAAGCACTATACCGTCTATCCCTACGCGCTTTTTCTCACCGTCACGCACTACAGTTACCTTTGTTGCCGAAACTATAGACAGCTTGTCAATAGTGCGCTTTGCCCTTATCTCCTGAAAAATACCTATCGAGGTATTGCACAGCATAACGCCTAAAAACAGCATATTCTTATATGAGCCGACAAGGAAAACGGCTATTCCCAGCAACAGATTCAGCACATTAAAGAGCGTTACTATATTATCATAAAAGATACGCTTTATGCTTTTTGTAGGAAGCGGCTTATCGTCATTGACAAGACCGCATTCATACCTTTTTCTGACCTGTTCATCGGTAAGACCGCTGTCGGTCGATGGTTCATATCTCTCGACATTTGTGATATCTGTCTGCTCAGGGGAATTTTTTATTTTTTTCATTTCCTCTCTCCTTTCTTTATTTTGATACATCTATTATTATATATTTAATTTCCCGACATGTCAACCGGCGGCGGCGGCAAGCTCAGGGCAACAGCATTTACTTTAAAGGCTCAAAAAGTATCTTCAAAAAGAAATCCGGATTGAGAGCAGCCATAAACATAATTCGTTTCTTGCTTAACCT
>ONVG01000004.1 GCA_900321195.1 uncultured Eubacteriales bacterium | reverse complement strand
GGTATATTCGTAGCCATACCGACAGCTATACCCGTAGAACCGTTCACAAGAAGATTCGGGAAACGTGACGGAAGAACAGAGGGTTCTTTTCTGCTGTCATCATAGTTAGGAATAAAATCTACAGTTTCCTTGTCTATATCTGTGAGCATCTCAACGCTTATCTTACTCATTTTAGATTCGGTATAACGATAAGCAGCAGGCGGATCACCGTCAACAGAGCCAAAGTTTCCGTGACCGTCAACGAGAGTATATCTCATAGAGAAATCCTGTGCAAGACGAACGAGCGCATCATATACCGAGCTGTCACCGTGAGGATGATAGCGTCCGAGAACGTTACCGACTGTAGTAGCGCATTTCTTATACGGTTTATCAGGCGTTAGATTATCCTCATACTGTGAATACAATATTCTTCTGTGAACAGGCTTTAGTCCGTCACGCACATCAGGCAATGCGCGCGAAACGATAACCGACATTGAATAGTCAAGGAATGATTTCTTCATTTCTCTTTCTATATCCACATCTATTATCTTTGAGGACTGGACGATTTGTTCATTTTCCAATTTATTGCACCTCTTTCAAAAGCTTTTCATAAAAATCAGGCATGACCTTTTTTATATTGACAGGTCTGAAAGTATTTGAATCTACAAAACCGTGAGTAGTCGTGCCCTGCGACATAACACGCCCGTCAAGTATCACTTTATATCCGAAAGTTATCTTTGCAAAGCTCAGCTTTTCTATATTCACTCTTATAGTAACATTATCCTCATAATGCACAGGATATATATATTTGCAGGTAAGCTCTGAAAGCGGAAGCATAACGCCGTTCTTTTCAAGCTGAGTATAAGTTATTCCGGAGGTCTTTATAAATTCTGTTCTTGCGACCTCGAACCATACGGGATATACAGAGTGATGTATTATCCCCATCTGATCTGTTTCCGCATATCTTGCGGTTATGTTTATTTCAAATTCCATAAGCTCACCCTTTATTTATTCTTCGGGGATAGTGCCCGAAAACAGTATTGCCTTTATTTCATTGTATAATTCAGGCTCTATTATCCTTTCAGGTACAGCAAAGCTCTGTCCCTTTGGAGTATATATCATAAAAATGTTATCAAATTCGGCTATTTCAGACGTACCGTCAAGTTCTATGCTCCACGCGCCGTCATCTCTGCCTATATCAAGGTGGTCGGGATATATCTCGACCTCTATAGTTTTACCGTCCGCCATCATCTTAGCCATACTTTTCATATGTAAATGCGGAACTATCCATATAACAGCTATCATAAACAGGCAAAAGACTCCGAAGAAAAGGTTGTATTCTCTGTATTCGGATCTTGTAAGGAAATATGCAAGGAAAAATGCTATTGATGCAAGCCCGAATGTAACGCTCTGAGCAACAGCTCTTACACCCTTTGTTTTGTAAAGCCTGCTGTGATACAGGCACTTATACATTTCATCACGGCTTAGAGAATATGAAAGCTTTATCCCCGTTTCCGGTATCTCATATTCTTCCGCATCATCATCGGAAACAAGCTCGGCTTCCGAGCCGTCCCACTCCGGATTTTCGTCATTTATTTCCTCTGTCATCTGTTTATCACTACTATCGCTTGTCACAACATCATCCCTTTATTATTGGTAGATTATTGGTGGAGTATTGGTGGCTCCGCCCCCAAGCCCCTATACCCCGGCAGGAGCACAGCCCCTGCACCCGAAATTTTATCAGACATTTTATATATCAAGATTCTGAACGTATTTTGCGTTTTTCTCTATGAATTCACGGCGCGGCTCGACCTTATCACCCATAAGTATGGTGAATACTTCATCGGCTGCTGCGGCATCCTCCATATCTACTCTGAGCATTATTCTTGTTGACGGATCCATAGTTGTTTCCCAGAGCTGTTCTGCATCCATCTCACCAAGACCTTTATAACGCTGTATCTCATACTTTCCGCCAAGCTCGCTCATTATCTTGTCACGCTCGGCATCAGAATATGCATAGTGGTGTTCTTTGCCCTTAGTTATCCTGTAAAGCGGCGGCTGAGCTATATAGATATGTCCCTGCTCGATAAGCGGACGCATAAATCTGAAAAAGAATGTCAGCATAAGAGTTCTTATGTGAGAACCGTCAACATCGGCATCAGCCATTATTATTATTTTTCCGTAGCGGAGCTTTGAAAGGTCTATCTCATCACCTATACCGCATCCGAGTGCGGTTATTACGGGCATGAGCTTGTCATTTCCGTAAACTCTGTCAAGCCTTGCTTTCTCAACGTTCAGCATCTTTCCCCAAAGAGGAAGTATTGCCTGAAAACGTCTGTCACGGCCGCCCTTTGCAGAACCGCCCGCAGAATCGCCCTCAACTATGTATATTTCGGTCTCTTCTACGTTTCTTGACTGACAGTCGGCAAGCTTTCCGGGCAGTCCTGCGCCCTCCATAGCTGTCTTTCTTCTTGCAAGATCCCTTGCCTTTCTTGCGGCATCTCTTGCTCTTGCCGCCATAAGAGCTTTTTCAAATATAGCCTTTGCAGTAGCCGGATTTTCTTCAAGATACTGCTCAAGCTTTTCACTTATGAGCTTATCTACAAGAGTTCTTATTTCGGTATTTCCAAGCTTTGCCTTTGTCTGACTCTCGAACTGCGCGTCCTTTACCTTGACGCTTATTATCGCTGTAAGACCTTCCCTGACATCCTCACCGCTGAGATTTTTCTCATTTTCCTTGATTATATTGAATTTCCTTGCATAATCATTCATTACTCTTGTCAGCGCTCTTTTGAAGCCTTCCTCGTGAGTACCGCCGTCATTTGTATGGATATTGTTCGCAAAGGAAAGTATAAGCTCATTATAGCTTTCGTTGTACTGCATCGCTATCTCTGCGGAAGCAGTATCATCTTCATTTTTTGCGCTGAAATACATTATATCCGGATGTATAACATCGAGCGCCCTTTTATTGTGTATATATTCAACAAAGCTCGATACTCCGCCCTCATAGCAGAAATCATCGCTTATTATATTTTCGGGATCTCTCTCGTCAAAAAGCTCTATGTGAACACCTGCGTTAAGGAATGCCTGCTCGCGAAGTCTTACTGACAGTGTTTCATAATCATAGACATCTGTTTCGGTGAATATTTCAGGGTCAGCCTTGAAGGTTACGGTCGTACCCTTCTGTGTGCCCTCGCCTGTTTTTTCAAGCTCGGTAGCCTTATTTCCTCTTTCAAAACGCTGACGGTAAATATCCTTTCCGTCGCAGACCTCTACCTCAGTCCATGCGGAAAGCGCATTTACAACTGACGCTCCGACACCGTGAAGTCCGCCTGCGACCTTGTATCCGCCGCCGCCGAACTTTCCGCCTGCATGGAGGACTGTGAATACTACCGTTACGGCAGGTATGCCTAACTTAGGCTGTATGCCTACAGGTATTCCTCGTCCGTTGTCGATTACCCTGACTATCTCTCCCGGAAGGAGATGCACCTCTATTTTTGTACAAAAGCCTGCAAGCGCCTCGTCTATTGAGTTGTCTACTATCTCATATACAAGATGATGAAGTCCTCTCGGACCTGTCGAACCGATATACATTCCCGGACGCTTTCTTACAGCCTCCAGTCCTTCAAGTACCTGTATTTCATCGGCGCCGTATTTCTGCGCTGACTGAGAAATGTCGTTTGGATCCATGATTTATGACCTCCTGTACGGTATTGTTGCTCTGTACTTAAAATTGAAAAAGCTTTTAGTTATTTTTTCTTTTTTTCTTTGAAATGCTTTTTTTGAATATTATAAGAAACGGAGATATTACAAGTGCGGCAAATATTGAAAGCGCGTCAGAAAGCGCAAGCACCATGAATGAACCTGTGCTTATATTCTCCGAATTTTTGAGTATAAGGACATTTGCCATTACAAGAACTATGCTTATTATGACGACCGGCAGAAATGACAGTATCCTGCTGATATCAAAAACTTTATGGCAGTGATAGCATTCATGTTTCTTTCCTTTAAGCTTTATTACATCCTTGTATCTGTAGACCGTGTGACAATACGGGCATACATGAAGCTCAGACATATCTGTTATTATCTCCTTTATCAGTCGTCAATGTCATACTCTGTGAATACCTGCTTCGGCTCGTCATCATCCGGAGCGGAAGTATTTTCCGATGTATCGGTATCGTAATTATCTGCGCCGCTCTGTATCTCTTCGGGCGGCAGATCCGGAATGCTGTTGAGCTTTTCAAAATGACCTGTATGAGAATTATTTTTCGCCATCATAAATTTTGCGGAAAAATCGTCCTCTACAGAAAGCTTTACAGGCTTTGACTTTACATGCGGCTGAGTCGGACGGGGAGCTGTATTGTTTTCTATGAGCTTCTGAACAGCCGACCTGTCCTTACACGGCGCAAGACGCACAAGAAAAGGTACTATCAGATAGAACAGCAAAAACGGCGCCAATACGAGTATCATACCGGTGAATTTTCCGTGATCTCCTGACATTGTGTATAACACAACTATGAGCAGCGCTATTATGCACACTCCGCTGGCAATACCGTATGCAGCTCTGCTTATCACAACGTCTGATATGCACCTGCATGACCTGCAGCAGTATTCTCCCTTGTTTTTAAGAAAAGCCGCTGTCGGATATGATATTCTCTTATGACAGTAAGGACATCTTGAAAGTCTGAATAATCCTGGCATTTTATATCTTTCCTTTCTCTTATCTCTTATCTACATTATTATCTATTATCTATTATTCTGATACAGCGCTTATCTGAGAGGCTCTTTTTATGAGCGTCACAGGTGAAAGCTGACATATATATATTTTACAGCCGTCATTTTCACGGCATACTACAAACGATTTCGGAAGCTCCTGAGATACGTTTATCACCATGCCGTTTTTTTCGGCGTTTGATAAGAATTCTCTTGTTTTGTATGATATGGTCGATGAATCAAGGTCAAATATACCTATGATATCATCTTTTCTTACTATTGTGTTGTTTCCTAAATGAAGGTACAATTTTCAGTCCTCCGAATTTATCTCACGGTTTACTATTTTACGGTTTTTATTTTAAAGTTTTTATTTAACAGTTTATCTCGCCGTTACGTATAAGAAATTTGTTTTCGCACTCGATATCATCCTCACAGCAGGTTATGAACACCTGCATACCGCTCAGCTTGTTGAGAAGATAGTTTTTTCTTGACTTGTCAAGCTCGCTGAGAACGTCATCAAGGAGAATTACAGGTGATTCGCCTGTTTTTTCTTTAAGGACTTCGGCTTCCGCAAGCTTCATTGAAAGCACTGCGCTTCTTTGCTGCCCTTGTGAGCCAAAGCTCCTCGCTTCACGGCCGTCTATTTTTATGCTTATATCATCACGGTGAGTTCCGACTGTCGTAAATCCGCAGTTTATATCGTCATTCTGCCTGTCGCATAGCTTTGTGAATATGATTTTTTTCAGTTCCTCTCTCGTCATATCCTTTCGGGCATTGAAGCACGGTCTGTAGCTGATATCAAGCTTTTCCCTGCCGTTTGATATTCCCTCATAGAATTTTACGGCTTTTTCTTTGAGAGAGTCTATATAATTGAAGCGTTCAAGCGCTATCAGTGAGCCTTCATGTGCAAGTCTCTCGTTCCATATATCAATGGTGTCTTCAAGTTCCCTGTGTTTCGGGATGTCTTTTAACAGCGCGTTTCTTTCTGTCAGTATTCTTTTGTACTTTGTGAGCGTCAGTGCATATACAGGTCTTGCCTGACATATCGCCGCATCTATGAAGCTGCGTCTTTCGTCAGGTCCGTTTTTTATTAAAGTAAGGTGATTCGGGGAAAATATCACGGCGCAAAAGCTGCCTATTATCTGGGAAACATAGCTCATAGGAACGTCATTAAGGACAGCAGACCTTTTTCCGTTTTGTATTGTGAGCCTGATGCTCTGCTCTCTTTCGCGGGAATAAAATTTTATTTCCGCTGCGGCAAATTTATTTCCGAATGCGATAAGCTCATTATCCTTTGCACCTCTGAAAGAGCGTCCACCTGTGAACAGCCACAGACATTCTATTAAATTTGTCTTACCCTGAGCATTGTCACCGTATATTACATTTATTCTTTCCGAAGGAAATATTTCGGTTTTTTTAAGGTTTCTGTAGTTTTCTATGCTGATACTTTTGATATACAATTCAGCACACCTCAAATATTGAACCGTTGAATCCGGCTTTATCGCCTTTTCTCATTTTTTTCCCTCTCATTGTACAGACTTCGCCGTTTACGGTAACTTCACCGTTTTGTATGGCTATTTTAGCCTGTCCGCCTGTTTCAAATTCACCTGTAAGTTTGAGAAGGTCGCCGAGTTTTATAAATTCTTCTCCTTCGCGGAGAGCTATTTTTTCATTTTTCATCTTTCGTTTTTTAACCTCACAGGAAGCACTAAGAATATGAAGCTGTCGCCCTCGCTCGGAAGTAATACTATAGGACTGAGCGGGCCGTTCATTTGTATTTTCACTTCATCTGTTTCACAAAATTTGAGAGCATCAAGTATGTATTTGTTGTCAAATCCTATTTCGATATCTTCGCCTTCGGATTCGACTTCAAATTCGTCATTAGCCTGGCCTATAGCGGTGTTGCAGGATGTTTTTATCATTCCATCTTCTACACGGCATCTTATAGGGCTTTTCATTCTGTCATTGAGCAGAAGTGACATTCTGTCTATGGTGTCGATAAATTTTCTTGTGTTTACTTTTATTTCTGTTGAGTGAACAGCAGGTATTGCTGCCTTGTAGTTCATGAATTCGCCTTCAATAAGACGTGTTATTATGTCATATTTTTCTGTTTTGAATATGATGTGTCTTTCGCCTACTGTTATGTTTACGTTTTTTGTATCCTCGCTTATGAGTTTTTCTACTTCAGAGAGAGTTTTTCCGGGTACTATAAAGGTCTTTTCTCCGCTGTATTCGATATCTTCTTTTCTTATTGCAAGTCTGTAGCCGTCTACTGATATCATTTTTACAGTATTGTTTGATATTTCAAATAATGAGCCTTTATGAGCAGGCTTTATATCCTTGTCAGATACTGCATATATGGTCTGCTTTATCATACTTTGGAGAGTTTCACCGTTTATGCTGAAAGATTCGCTTTCAGTAACGGTGGGAAGCTCAGGGTATTCGTTGCTGTCTATACCGATTATTTTATAGTCGGCTTTTCCGCAGGTTATATATACTATGAGTTTTTCCGAGTTTTCTATGGTTATCCTGTCCTCCGGCATTCTTTTTATTATGTCGGAGAGAAGTCTTGCATTTATTACTATAGAGCCTTCCTTTATTATGTCTGCTTCTATAGATGTTGTTATTCCTATTTCCAGGTCATATCCGCAGAGTGTTATTTTTCCTTGTTCGGTTTTTATGAATATTCCTTCTAATGCTGGGTAATTGGTTTTTGGGGATACTGCTCTTTGAACATTTCCCACAGCTTCATTGAGTTTTTGCCTGTTGCATGTAAATTTCATTTTATCAGTCCTTTTTATCTGTAAGCTATAGATGAATATATATATTTTTTTAGTAATAGTAGTAGGGGCTGTTGATTTGTTGAATTTTTGTCAAGAGCCTTTTGTCATGATGTTTTTAACATATTTTTAACTGTTGATATTGATGTTGAATTTTGTTTTAAAATTTTTGTACTTTTGAAGTTTTTAACTTTTGTGTTGAAATGTGTTGGTTGAAAGTTAAAAACTTGTTGAATTTTTTGAAGTGTTGAAAACTATCAAATCAACAGGTTTTGTTGATAAGTTGAATGTGTATCAACGTGTTGTTGAAAATTTATCTGTCCCTGATATTCTTGATTATTTCATTTACAGTTATCTTCAGGCCGGGATCTTTTGCCATATTCTTTTCTATCTGGCTTATTGCATATACTATTGTTGAGTGGTCACGGCCGCCGAATTCTTCTCCTATTACCTTCATTGAAAGGTTTGTTATCTCGCGGACAGCATATATTGCTATCTGACGTGCGTTTGATATATTTGCGCTTCTCTTTGACGAACGTATTTCGTCGCTGGTAACTCCGTATGTATGAGCTACCTCGTCGATTATCTTTTCTACAGTCAGCGGAGGCGGCTGGTCGTTGTTGAGTATGTCTGATATTGTTTTCTGAGCTACATTTATTGTTATCTTTTCGCCGTAGAGCTGATTTTTTGCCTTCAGCTTCTTCACAACGCCTTCAAGCTGTCTTATATTTGTTTTAAGGCGTGTTGCAATGTACTCTATTACATCATCCGAAAGTCTGAGATCAAGCAGTTCTGCTTTCCTTTTTATTATGGCTATTCTTGTTTCAAAATCAGGCGGCTGTATATCTGCGATAAGTCCCCATTCAAAGCGGCTGCGGAGCCTTTCCTCAAGGGTTTTTATATCTCTCGGCGGCCGGTCTGATGTAAGTACTATCTGGCGGTTTGCTTCATAGAGAGTATTGAAGGTATGGAAGAATTCCTCCTGAGTAGACTCTTTTCCGCCTATGAACTGTATATCGTCCACAAGAAGAACGTCTGATTTTCTGTACTTCTGACGGAATTCGCTTGTTGTATTCAGTCTTATAGCCTCTATCATCTCATTTGTAAAATCATCGCCCTTTACATATACTATTATTTTTTCGGGTGAGTTCTTGATTATTTCATTCTTTATAGCATAGAGAAGATGAGTTTTTCCAAGACCGGAATTGCCGTATATGAACAGCGGGTTATATGATTTTCCGGGATTTGCAGCTACTGACAGTGATGCAGCGTGTGCAAATTTATTTGATGAGCCAACTATAAAAGTATCGAATGTGAATTCATAGTCCTCATCTATTATATTTTCGTTTATTTCCTGCTCCAGAGAGTTTATTTCCTCGGGAACTGTAAAGCATATCTTTATGCCTTCGCCAAAAACGCTTGCGAAAGCGTCATTCAGAAGCTTCATATATCCTCTTACGAGTGTCTGTCTGTGAAAATCTCCCGGAACCATAAGTGTAGCCTTGCCTTCCGCAAAATCAAGACTCACCGGCTCTATTTTGCTTATCCATGTTGTATACGCAACATCGGTGATACGTTCTTTGCAGTAATCACAGATTATTTTCCACGCTTCGTTGAAAGAATCCATAAATGTTTTTTCCTCCCTTATTTTTTCTGCTTTTACTATGATATATACCTATACATCTTTAAGTATAACACAAAGTCTTTCATATTTCAAATAATTTTTAACGTTAAATCAACATATATGTTTAAAATTTCAGCGTGTAATTTTTACAATTAGTTAAAACTTTTTATATTGAAAATTTTATGTTGATATAATAGTATGAATATATACAAAAATTTTCATGGAGTGTTGAAAAATGGATGAAAAAAATCGAAAGCTTCTCAGCGTTATTCTTATAGCTGCGGTAAGTATTATTGCTGTTACAGTTATAATTGTATATCTTGCTTTTTCAATGAACAGGGGAACCAGGACCAGCAGTTCATCTTCTGTTTCCGATCCGGCGTCTTCTCAGACTGAGTTGAGCAAAGAAGAGAGCAGCAAGGCGGAGCTGAGCGGAGAAGAGAGCAGCAAGGCGGAGCTGAGTGAAGAAGAGAGCAGCAAAGCGGAGTTGAGCGGAGAAGAGAGCAGCAAGGCGGAATTGAGTGGGGAAGAAAGCAGCAGCGAGCAGCCGTCAAAGTCGTATAAAGAAGTAATTATAAACGGTGAAACATATTATCAGGTAGTCAGTGCTGATCTGTGGCAGGGAGAATATCATCAGGATACTTTCGATATGTACAACAGTAATTACACTATGGAATTTAAAGTAGGCTCATATTCGGATTATCTTAAAGCTATAGAAGATGTGAATGCATCATTAGATGATAAAAAGCTAACAGCTGCTTACAGTGATGAAGCTTCAAATTACATAATAATGACAAATTCAGACAATCACAGCTGGTGCAGATTTGCTCTGTTGGATGTTATCGAAGAGGATAAAAAGATAATTATTTACGGCAGTGAATATATAAACGGTTTTATGGCATCGGGCAGCGGCTATTTTATTGCTGTCCCCACAAAAATGCCCGTCGGAACAGAGCTTGATTTCAGACAGTGTAATTCCGAGTCTGTAATTGAAAATATCAGAAATTACGGTACTACCTATGACCCAAACAATTTAACGGTTGATAAGCCTGTAATTTATCTTTATCCGACAGAAAAAACTAAGGTTTCCGTAAAGCTTCTCAAAGATAATAATATTACCTGCTCATATCCGAAATATCAGGACGGCTGGGAGGTCATTGCAGATACTGACGGTACTCTTACAGATACAAAGACAGGCAGAGAGCTGTATTCTCTTTACTATGAAGCAAAAGATTCAGTTGACTTCACAGATATAAAAGAAGGATTTATAGTAAAGGGTGAGGAAGCCGCATCGTTCCTTGAAGAAAAGCTTGCTGTTCTGGGTCTTAATGAAAAGGAAGCCGAGGAATTCATAATCTACTGGCTGCCAAGACTTGAAGCAAATCGATACAACCTTATCAGATTTGCTGCCGAGGAAGAAATAAACGAAAACATGACCATAGAAGTCAGTCCTGCACCTGACTCTGTAATAAGAATTATTATGATATTCAAGGGTCTTGATGGACCTGTCGATATCCCCGAACAGTCACTTTCTTCTCCCGAAAGAAACGGCTTCACTCTCATAGAATGGGGAGGAGAGGAAATAAAGAATAAAGAATATGAGGGAGGAGGGCAGCAGGCTGTATGAAGATATCTTATGACGAACTGTTTGACTCCTGCTGTGCCAACAGGGGAAAATATTCCTGTGTTATATTCCTTGATATCGATGGTGTTCTTAATGACTTTGATGACCGCTCCTCAAACCGCGCTCCTGTCAATGTATCTATGGTAATGCGGCTCAAAAAAATTGTCGAAGTCAGCAGTGCGGATATTATCCTTACTTCATCCTGGAGAATGTATTATGGTATGCATGATAATGTAAATGAAAAGTATCAGATGCTTTTGCAGACATTTGATAAATACGGACTCACTATATCAGGCAAAACTGAGGAAATAGGCTTTGACCTCAGATCACGTCCTCTTGAAATAAGACACTGGCTGATGGATAAGCCCGATGTTGAACGCTTTGTCATTCTTGATGATATGAACTGGCACTGGGGCTGGCTCTCTGACCATGTTGTGCATACAAGAAGAAGGGATAAATCATCACTTGCAGGCTGGAGCAGCGGTCTTGATGATGACAATGTACATCAGGCAATAAAGATACTTCTTGCACTTGATGAATAACATTAACGGGCACAGCTTGCTCTGTGAATGTGTCTTTTTTGCAAAAAATTAAAGTTTTATTCATTTTTTAGTTGACAGAAGGCTATGTTTTGGTTTATAATTCTACAGTGCAAGGTTATATCTTGAATACATTTTGAGGTACTTATGTGCCTGACTGAAAGGAGGATTTTCTATGCTGAGAACATATCAGCCTAAGAAGCTCCACAGAAAAAAGGAGCATGGCTTCAGAAAGAGAATGTCAACTGCTAACGGAAGAAAGGTTCTTTCCCGCAGAAGAGCTAAGGGCAGAAAAAGACTTTCTTACTGATATCTTTGACTGACCCCTGCAGGAAGGCTGACGGTCTTTAAAATTTTTTTTGGTAGATGATTGTTGTGGGTGAGATTGTCACTTTAAAGGAAAATAAGGATTTCAGGCGTATCTATGCAAAAGGACGCTCTTACCCCTCAGCAGTTCTCATTTCTTATGTTATCAAAAACCGCTGTGGCTGTGTAAGGATCGGCATTACAACGGGTAAAAAGATAGGCAAGGCCGTTTTGCGTAACAGATCGCGCAGAATAATAAGAGAAGCTTACAGGGAAATTGCCGACTCCGTTAAACCGGGGCATGATCTTGTTTTTGTCGCAAGAGGCAAAACTCCTTATGTAAAAAGCTATGATATTCTGCGGGCTATGAAGAAAGAGCTGAAAGATGCGGGTGTTTTAAAATGAAGCGCCCGCTTATTTGGCTTATAAGGTTTTATCAGAAATATATCTCTTCCCGTACACCTCCGTCCTGTAAATATTATCCTGTCTGTTCTGTCTATGGCATACAGGCTATTGAGCGTTTCGGTGCATTCAGGGGTACTGTTATGACTATATGGCGCATTCTTCGCTGCAATCCTTTTTCTGACGGCGGATATGACCCCGTTCCCGAAAAAAAAGAACGCTCACTCAAAAAGCCTAAAAGGATAAATTATAAAGATATAAAAAAATGATGCTCCGACAGGACATCTTTCTTAATGTGAATATTATTTTTTGCATATTTATGCAAAAAATTCATTATATATTCGTTATGCGAAATTTTAACAATTGTAACTTTCGGAAGGGAATGGTTTTTAGTACATGGTGGATCTTTTTAATCTTATAGGAAGTCTTTTCGGATATATCCTCTGGGGAGCTTTCTATGTGGTCAAAAATTTCGGTATAGCAATTATCATCTTCACTCTTATCGTAAAGCTGATATTGTTTCCGTTTTCTATCAAGCAGCAGCGTTCTATGGCATCAAATGCCAGGTTTCAGAAAAAACAGCGTGAAATAATGGAAAGATATAAAAACGACCGAATGAGAGCTCAGCAGGAAGTTTCAAAGCTCATGGCAAAGGAAAATGTAAGTCCTACAGCCGGCTGTCTGCCGATGATAGCTCCTATGCTCGTAATGTTCGGTGTGTACTATTCTGTTATCAATCCTCTTACAAATACGCTTCATATAGCATCGGGCAAGGTGGCTTCGGTACTTTCAAGCCTTTCCGCTATTCCCGGAATGGGCACTACTATGAATTCCAGCTACGGTCAGATCTATATAGTAAAATATTTTAATGCTTTGCAGAATTATCTTGTTGACGGCAATGGAGATCTTCTTTTTACTTCTAATGAAACGGAAAAGATAAACGAATTTGCAAACGGATTTAATTTTCTTGGCTGGGATCTTCTTGCGGTTCCGAGTTCAAGCTCATTCACATCATTTTTATGGCTCATTCCTGTGCTTTGTTTCCTTACATCAGTACTCAGCATGGTAATTATACAGAAAATGAACGGTACTCCTATGAAGGGCTGTATGTTTGTATTCATTTTCCTTATGCCGCTTTTTTCGGCTTGGATAGCATTCAACGTACCGGGCGCTGTAGGCTTCTATTGGATAGCATCTACAGTTTTGGGATTTGTACAGTCGTTCCTGCTCAATAAGTTCTATAATGCAAGTATCATCGAGGCTCGTGACGAGGCTCACAGAGTAGTACTGAGAAGACAGCAGGAAGCTGAGGTCGAATTCATAGATGCACATGGTTATATTGCGCCTTCTGAGATAGTAAGGGCTAAGAACGAGGAAAAAGAAAAAGCTGCAGGCTATGCAAAAAAGAAAAATTCAAAATCAAAGAAATCCCGAAGATAAGAGGGAAACAGGGGGAAAAAACAGATGTTGCGTGAAATTATCGTAAGTGCCGACACTATAGAGGAGGCACAGAAAAAGGCGAGCGCCGAGCTTGGAAGAGATGTTGACAAGATAAGCTTTGAAGTGCTCCAGCAGCCTGAAAAGAAAAAATTTGGTCTTTTCGGCGGAAGTCCCGCAAAATTAAGGGCGTATTTTGAAGTAACTCCGCTTGAAAGCGCAGTTGATTATCTTAAAGAAGTACTTGAAAAAATGGGTATAACCGATGTTCAGATGACTGCTGAGGAGATAGAGGGCGGTGCTTCTATCAATATCGAGGGCGAAAATGTCGGATATATCATAGGTCACAGAGGAGAAACTCTTGACGCATTGCAGTATCTTGCAGGTCTTGTTGCCAACCATATAGACCAGGGATATTACAGGATATCCATAAACATAGGCAACTACCGCGAAAAGAGAGAAAAGACACTTGAAATACTTGGAAGGAAGCTTGCTTTCAAGGCTATAAAAACAGGTACAAAGACAGCTCTTGAGCCGATGAATCCTTATGAAAGACGTATAGTTCATACGGCAGTACAGAAGGTAAGGGGCGCATCCTCATGGAGTGAGGGCGAAAATATACAGCGTCATGTTGTAATAGGTCCCGACCCCGATTATAAACCGTCGCATAACAAGGGCGGCTATCGCGGAAACAGCAGAGGCGGCCGTTCAAGCAACTTCAACAAGGACGGTTCATACAACCGCAGACCCCATTCAACAGGCTATCAGCGCAGACAGTATTCCGAGTCTGAAAATCATCCGCAGGACAGCATGTTCAGTACATTTGAGGATGACAGCTCATCTGCTATAGTAAGAAAGAGCATAAACGAGCGTCCAGATACCTCTCTTTACGGAAAGATAGAGATAAAGAAGCCTGACGCAGCAGAATAATAAAATTATTTTATAGCATAAAAACACCTGTCCGGTTATAATTCAGGCAGGTGTTTTTTGTGTATTTATGCATATTTATGCATTTATATGAGTATATGCGGTGAAAATAATTTTTTTATGATATTCTTTTTTCAAAAGGAACGGGTGAAGGCTTCATTATCCTGACTGTGTATTCGATGTACTGTTCGTTTTCGGACTGGTCAGTGAGTGCGGATATGCCTGTTGTGCTTATGGTATCAAGTGCCTTGTTGAGAGTGTTTTCGATTATTTTCATGTCCTTTAATACTGCTTTTCGGCGCAGCTTCTGGAAATGCTCTATCTTTATCTGCTCGATATATTCCTGTATGAATTTTTCGGTCTGTGATACGTTCATCTTTTTTTCTATGACTTCACTGAGAACTATGCGTCTGTCTGTCGGGTCATCAAGTATCAGAAGCGCCCTTGCATGTCTTTCGCTTAGATGGGCTTTGATTATAAGCTCACGTTCTTCTGCGCTCAGGTCAAGTATGCTGAGCCGTCCTTCTATCACCGAAGGGCGTTTTCCAAGCTTTCGCGCAGTTTCCTTTTTTGACATGTGATAATGAGACATTATTTCTGTTATGCCCTGTGCTTCCTCGAAAATATTTATTTCCGACCTTTGCAGATTTTCGGTGAGAGAATATATGCTTGCCTGACTGTCCGAGCAGGATATTACTATACACGGTACCTTGCTTTTTCCGCACATTGCCGCCGCTCTGAGCCGTCTTTCACCCGATATCAGCTCATACTCTGCCGAGCTTACCTTTCTTACAGTGAGCGGCTGTAATATACCGTTCTGTTTTATGCTTATTGCAAGCTCCTTGAGCAGTTCGGGGTTATATTTTCTTCGCACCTGTGTTTTACATGGCCTTATCCTTACAAGAGGTATATCGATTATTCTTCTTCCCCTTTTGAAATTTATCAGCATGTCTGCCGCTCCCTTCGTTTTTATAGTATTTTATCACTTTATCAACGAGGTTTTTGTCAAAAAACAGGCCTGAAAAATAAACTTTTCAACATTTTGTTATATTGATGTTGAAAACACAGAGAGGAATAGTTTTATCAACACGGTGTTCAGACTGGGTTGATAAAAAAAGAGGGAAAGAATTTTCAACTGTTGAAAAGCCCATGCACATAACGTTTAAAATTATGTGCATGGGTCTTATCATAGCAGAGGTTCTTTTGATATCTTTACGCTTCGGCGCGGATATTTTTTCGGAGTAGGGGAGAGCTTTTTTATTTCGATTATCGTGCGTGTGCTTTCATCCGGCAGTATGAGCTTTGATGTTCTTGCTTTTCCGCCGCCTAAAAGCTTTATTGCATTTCCAGCCTGAGCAAGCTCGTTTTCTCCGTCGGGTCCTTTCATCGAGATAAAGCTTCCGCCTTTTTTTACATACGGTATGCAGTATTCGCAGAGTGACGGCAGATTTGCAACGGCTCTTGATATGGAGATATCGAAAGCTTCACGGTATTCAGGCTTTTGGCTGTATTCTTCGGCTCTTGCATGTATTAGTCCGGCTTTTATATCAAGAGTCCTGCATAATTCATCAAGGAATACAAGTCTTTTATTAAGGCTGTCCAAAAGACACAGCTCTATGTCGGGACGCATTATTTTAAGAGGTATTCCGGGAAAGCCTGCGCCTGTGCCTATATCTATGATACGGGAGTTTTCTTTTATTTCGCATACTTTGATAACGGATATGCTGTCTATAAAATGCTTTACGGCTATTTCGCTTTTTTCGGTTATAGCCGTGAGATTCATTTTTTCATTCCACGTTATGAGCATATCTGCATATTTTTCAAATGCGTTTTTTTGTTTGTCGGTGATATCGATACTGTTTTCACTGCACCATTTTTCAAGTATCTCCGTTATCATTTTTTTCCTCCGTTTTATTTCTGAGAGCTGCAAGATATATTACAAGTACGGATATATCCGCCGGACTTACGCCCGATATCCTGCTTGCCTGTCCGATATTCTCCGGACGGACTTTATTTAGCTTTTCTCTTGCTTCAAGTCTGAGCCCGTCTATCGCTGAATAGTCTGTATCCTTAGGCAGCTTTTTCTGTTCAAGTCTGCGTACCTGATCGATTATTATAAGCTGACGTTTTATATATCCCTCATATTTTATCTCTGTTTCTGTCTGCTCGAAAATGTTCGGGTCAATGTCCGGTCTTGAGGTATCGATAGGGGAGAGCTTATCATAATCAAGCTCTGGACGCTTCAGCAGTTCCACAAGTCTTATTCCTGTGTTTACCTCAGATGTATTGTTTTCCCTTAATATTTTGTTGAGCGCTTCACTTGGAGATATTACTGTCTTTCTTATGCGTTCAAGCTCGGCTTTCATAAGCTCCTGCTTTTTATTGAATTTTGCCCAGCGTTCATCATTTATAAGACCTATCCTTCTTCCTATGGGAGTAAGTCTGGTATCGGCGTTGTCCTGACGGAGTATAAGTCTGTATTCGCTTCGTGATGTCATCATCCTGTACGGGTCGTTGCAGCCCTTTGTTACAAGATCGTCTATGAGAGTACCTGTGTAGGAGCTTGCTCTGTCGAGTATCATTGGTTCCTTACCCTGTATTTTCAAGGCAGCATTTATTCCTGCGACAAGTCCCTGAGCGGCGGCTTCCTCATAGCCTGAGCTTCCGTTGAACTGTCCTGCGCCGTACAGTCCCGGAAATTCACGAAATTCGAGTGTACTGTACATCTGTATCGGGTCGGCACAGAAGTATTCTATAGCATAAGCCGGACGCATTACTATACAGTTTTCAAGTCCCTTTATTGAATGGTAAAACTTTATCTGTACATCCTCCGGCAGAGATGACGACATTCCCTGCAGATACATTTCCTCTGTATCCATTCCGCAGGGCTCGATAAAGAGCTGATGTCTTTTCTTATCTGCAAATCTTACTATCTTATCCTCAAGACTTGGGCAGTATCGGGGACCGATACCCTCTATTTTTCCGCTGTACATAGGGGAGCGGTGTATGTTGTCAAGTATTATCTGCTTTGTAGTTTCGTTTGTCCAGCTTATGTAGCATTTTACTTTATTTTCGGTCGGCTTATCCGTATCATAGGAGAACGGAACGACAGGTTCATCGCCGCACTGTTCTTCAAGACCTTCAAAATTTATGCTCGACTTCAATACTCTTGCAGGAGTACCGGTTTTGAATCTGCGGATAGACATTCCGAGCCTTTCGAGTGAATCGGGAAGATATTTTGACGGGAACATTCCGTCAGGACCGCTTTCGTATGAAACATCGCCTACATATATTTTTCCGCCGAGATATGTACCGGTAGCAAGTATAACGGCTTTTGCGGTATATTGTGCTTCAAGCCTTGTTGTCAGAAGCCATGTGCCGTCGGCATTCCTGTCAAGCTCGGTTATTTCCGCCTGATGAAGTTCAAGTCCTTCCTGAAGTTCAAGAGTATGCTTCATTCTTGTGCTGTATGCTCGTCTGTCTATCTGCGCCCTGAGAGAATGTACGGCAGGACCTTTTCCTCTGTTGAGCATTCTCATCTGCAAAAAGCATTCGTCTGCGGCTTTTCCCATCTCACCGCCGAGAGCATCTATTTCCCTTACAAGATGTCCCTTTGCGGTTCCGCCTATTGACGGATTGCACGGACAGTTTCCTACAGCATCCATATTTATGGTAAACACAGCCGTTTTACAGCCGAGTCTTGCTGCGGCAAGTCCTGCCTCTATACCGGCATGACCTGCGCCTATAACAGCAACGTCAAATCCACCTGCATCAAATCTCATTTTTCCATCATTCCTTATTTATCAGCCCAAAGCTCGATTTTTAAATGCATAAACTGCATTTCATATTATAATACATTTATTTGCGTAAATCAAGAAATAATGTGCAATGTACAGGGAAATCAATTTTATCCGTAAGTTATCGGCTGAGCGGGGGGAAACCCTTTTCTTGCGAAAAAAGGGTTTCCCCCCCCACCCCCCTTCCTAAATTCGCTGACTTTGACAACTCATCGGGTGACGGATAAAAAATGTTTCACGTGAAACAATGTCGGGTGACGGACAAAAAATGTTTCACGTGAAACAATGTCGGG
>ONVG01000074.1 GCA_900321195.1 uncultured Eubacteriales bacterium | reverse complement strand
TTGTACTCGGAATGGGAATATACGGACTATGGATAGCAATAGCGCTTGACGAATGCTTCCGCGGCATACTTATGATATTCCGCTGGCACAGCAAACACTGGCAAAAGAGCATAATAAAAAATGCATAAAAAAATCGGGCAGCACAGGCTGTCCGATTTTTTTATTTGATATTAAAGCACTTCAAGACGGAGAGAATCATCATCAGCCGTTACATTTATGGCTGCTATCTCGCCTGTACGGTGGTCAACAATAGCCGATGCTATCTTATCCTCTACCTCTTTGCGAATAAGGTTTCTCAGGTCTCTTGCGCCGCTCTTTCCGCCGAATGCCTTCTTTGCAAGATACTTCTGAGCTTTTTCATCATAAGTAAAGTTTATTCCCTTCTCTTTAAGAGAGCCTATATACTCATTAAGCATAAGCGCGGATATAGCTACAAAATCATCTTCATTAAGATGTCTGAAAATAATTATCTCATCAAGACGGCTTATAAATTCGGGACGGAGGAATTCCGAAAGTGCTGCTCTGACCTTTTCATTCGTAGCGTCTTCCTCTGTCTTTGCAAAGCCGAGCGCATTCTCTTTCTTCTCGCTTCCTGCATTTGAAGTCATTACAATAACCGTATTGCTGAAATTGACCTTGCGTCCCTGAGCATCTGTAAGAACACCCTCATCAAGTATCTGGAGAAGAATATTAAGTACATCAGGATGAGCCTTTTCTATCTCGTCAAAAAGAAGTACGGAATAAGGTCTGCGCCTTACCTTTTCAGTTACCTGTCCTGCTTCTTCATAGCCGACATATCCCGGAGGTGAACCGATTATCTTTGAAACGGAATGCTTCTCCATGAATTCAGACATATCAAGCCTGATAAGTGTTTCGGGAGTATTGAAAAGCTCCTCGGAAAGTACCTTTACAAGCTCAGTCTTTCCTACGCCTGTAGGTCCTACAAATATGAATGAGGCAGGTCTGCGTCTTGGGCTTATCTGTACCCTGCTGCGCTTTACAGCCGCAGCAAGCGCCTTTACTGCTTCATCCTGACCTATTACCTTGCTCCTGAGCTGCTGTTCAAGGTCTGCAAGCTTGTTAAGCTCGTTCTCCTGTACCTTTGATGCAGGTATACCTGTCCAAAGCTCGATAACATGAGCGATATCTTCCTCTGTTACATCTGCGCGGAGCTTTGTTTTATCTACCTCGCTAAGCTCCTTTTCAAGTCTTGCTATGTCATATCTTACAGTAGCAAGCTTTTCATAATCTATTTCGTCCTGAGATGCAAGCTCTTCCTCATTTGCTTTAAGTTCATCAAGCCTTGCATTATTGCGGTCAAATTCTTCAAGGTCTTTATTCCTGAGCGCAGCATGTGTGCATGACTCGTCAAGAAGATCTATTGCCTTGTCGGGCAAAAACCTGTCTGTGATATATCTTTCGGAAAGTATGACTGTCTTTCTTACTATCTCATCAGACATATTTACTCTGTGATAATCTTCATAGTAGGACTTTACGCCCTTTATGACCTCTATCGTATCGCCGATAGACGGCTCTGCCACAGTTACCGGCTGAAAACGTCTTTCAAGCGCAGAGTCCTTCTCGATATACTTTCTGTACTCATTGAATGTAGTCGCGCCTATTACCTGTATCTCGCCTCTTGAAAGAGCAGGCTTCATTATATTTGCGGCATTCATTGAGCCTTCGGATTCTCCTGCGCCGACAAGCGTATGGACTTCATCAATGAAAAGTATAACATTTCCGTCAGCCTTAACTTCATCTATAAGTCCTTTTATACGGCTCTCAAACTGTCCTCTGAACTGTGTGCCGGCAACAAGCGATGTAAGGTCAAGAAGATGTATCTCTTTTTTCTGAAGTCTGAGCGGAACATCTCCTGCCGCAATTTTAAGTGCAAGTCCTTCTGCTATGGCTGTTTTTCCGACACCCGGCTCACCGATAAGACAAGGATTGTTCTTTGTTCTTCGGCTGAGTATCTGTATAACTCGTCCAAGCTCGTTTTCTCTGCCTATTATCCTGTCAAGCTTGCCGTCCCTTGCCTTACGGGTAAGGTCTGTGCAGTAGGTATCAAGGTGCTTGCGCTTGCGCTTTTTAGGTGTTTTGTCATCCTTCTTGTTCTTATCTTCCTTTTTATCCGACTTCTTTGTCATATCGCCGCCGAAAAGATTTTTAAAGAGCGGCGGAAATGCAGGCGCTCCTCCGCGGCTGAAATCCTCATCGTCATCCTCGCCGTTCTCAATACCGTCATCATCCTGTCCGGTCATAAGCTCATCAAAGTTTTCGGGTATCATGCCCGACTCCATAAGCTCACCCATCTGATTTTGCATCATTTCGATATCATCATCAGATATTCCCATTTTATCCATTATATCTGTAACAGGCTTTATACCGGCTTCCCTTGCACATGTAAGGCAATAGCCCACAGAATCCGAAGAATCCGCCGAATTAGATACAAACACGACCGCAGGTCTTTTTTTACATTTACTGCAAAGCATCATAGTTGACTTCTCCTTTCTTTTCGCTGTATTCAGTTCTTTATTCCTTTAAACAAAATAATATTTAATATTATTTTGAATATCATAACATATCAGAGCCGAAATGTCTACAAAAACAAGCGCAAAATAAGCACTTATTCAAATAATGACAAATGTTATAAACTGACAAATCAAAAACTGTCGCTTATCACTCAGAGAGATGTTTATCGGCATTTTTCTGCAATTTTTTATTTTTTTGTTCACTTATTCTCTTTTCATGCACCAGCTTTACAAAAAGCGTAAAGTACATTACAAGCGAAAACATCATAAATACAGTTGTAACTGCCAAAAGAGTTACAGTCAGAGTCCTGTTTGTATATCCCCATACAGCCTTCAGAACAACAAGCGTTATAACTGAAGTATAGAATATAACAGTCGAGAGCTTGCCGTACCATTTAGCCGCAGGCGGCCTTATCCTGAAATTAATAAGTACGGCTCCGCCCGAAAGCATGAGCATCTCCTTTACAAACAGGCACATAACGAACAACAGTATATCGGGATATATTATATTTATGCACACTACCAATGCTATCAAAGTAAGCTTGTCGGCTATGGGATCAAGTATTTTTCCGAGAGGCGTTATCTGATTGAATTTTCTTGCAATAAAGCCGTCAAGTGCATCGCTTATCGCAGATATCAAAAGCATAGCTCCGGCAGCGATATAATTTTGCCTTAAAAGACATTTTGCCATAGGCGGAATTATAACTATCCTTATAAGTGACAACAGGTTAGGAACTGTCAGATTTTCCTTGATATAATGCTTCATGATCTGTGAATAATGCCCCCTTAGTATTATTTTGCAGACAAATACATTATTTCGGAACTATCTTAGAGATTATCGCATCAGGAATGCTTATCTGTGATATCGGCTTATAGAGTATCGTATGGTTGAGTTCATCATTCCATGACGCATAGCTTTCGGGAGATGTGAATGATAGTACAAAAGACAGTATCACAGACAGCAGCATCACCATCAGCAGCGCTTCGGCAAGACCTACAGCAGCGCCTGCGACCCTGTTCGGCATTCCAAGCACAGTATGGTCTGCTGCCTTTGTGAACTTGCTTGCAATAACGCTGACGACCACCATCAATAATACGAAGATTATAAAAGTAAGTCCCCATGATATGACCTTTATTACCGACGGCTTTATCATGTTTTCTATTATAAGGTTTACATCAAGATTTTTGACCTGTATCTCTTTTGCGATATCATTTGCAGTTATGCCCAATGATGACAGGGTATTAGCAGTAAAGTTTGAAACATTCTGCATAGCCTGTTCTGCTATTTTAAACGGATCTGTATCGGTGATGTTCTTTGTAGCCTCACTGATGGCAAAAGATACTCTCGGCTGTATAGCAACATTGTAAAGCCATACCGACATTGATGATGCTAAAAAAGACGATATAAGAGAAGCTGCAAATGTTCCGATAATATTAATGACCATATATATTATTCCACGCTTATAGCCGGAATATATAAACAGTGCAAAAATCGCAACAGTTATTATGTCGATAAAAATATTCATAATACCACCCTTTTTTATTTTTTATATTTGTCTACACGCATACTATAACACATTTTTTTGTCAACTACAAGCGAAAAAATAAAAATTAAAGACCTGAATATCGGACAGAACATCCGGAATTCAGGTCGGCGCTCAAAACAGCATTATTTTTTTGCTTTTATCTTTTTTTCTGTTCCGTTAGCAAGTCTTTGTATGTTTTCCTTATGTCTGAAAATAACAAGCAGACCTATAATAAATGTTATTGCCGCTGAAAATAAGATAAAAGAAATGCTCGGTGAAGGCATAGGCGATATTGCAGCCGTAACATTATTATAGTCAAGGAATTTAAAGACAATCGTATTGACAGGAAGAGCAACTGCATTTATAAGCGCGCAGACTGATATTATACCGGTTATCATAAAGAATACCGCAAATATCAGCAGTGCCATGACAGACATTCTCCAGTCCGTCATAAACATTACCGCAAATGTTGTAACTACGCCCTTGCCGCCCTTGAACTTGTAGTATATAGGGAATGTATGTCCGACAACAGCAAAAAGTCCTGCTATGTACATCAGATAGCCCCTGTATATATCAGCATTGGCTCCCTGTACGCCGAACATCAGGAAATAAGCTATAGTTACGGAAATTATTCCTTTAAGGAAATCGCCTATGAATGTTACTATCGCAGGCGCCTTTCCGACACAGCGCAGAACATTGGTAAAACCTGCATTTCCGCTGCCCATTGACCTTATATCCTTATGAAGTACTATTCGGGTCACTATGATAGATGTATTGACACTGCTTATAAGATAAGCTGCAAGAACAGCTATTATCGTTTGCAGCCAATATTCCGAAAAAAAGGCTGTCAGTTCTTCCATTTACAACACTCCTTACTTTTTATCTCCACGTTCACGGATAATGAACCTTATCGGCGTACCCTGCATACCGAATGTTTCTCTTATGCGGTTTTCAAGATAGCGCTGATACGAAAAATGAAACAGCTCGGCGGAATTAACAAAGCACACGAATGTAGGCGGCTTTACTCCCGACTGTGTCATATAAAGTATTTTGAGTCTGCGTCCCTTGTCTGTAGGCGGCTGTACTCTTGCAACAGCATCTGCAAGAAGGTCATTGAGCATACCTGTCGATATCCTCATAGCAGCAGAATCGACAACTGTCACAATAAGCTCAAAAAGCCTGTCAAGTCTTTGCCCTGTCTTTGCTGATATGAATACCATAGGCGCATAAGACATAAACGAAAAATCAACCTCAAGCTTTTTGCGGTATTCGTTCATAGTCTTATCCGTTTTTTCAACAGCATCCCATTTATTTACTGCTATTATACACGCCTTTCCCGATTCATGTGCAAGACCTGCTATTTTTGAATCCTGCTCGGTAAAGCCGACTGCAGCATCTATCATTATAACGCACACGTCACTGCGCTCTATCGCCATTTTAGCGCGTATGATACTGTATTTTTCAATAGTATCATCAACACGGCTGCTTCTTCTGAGTCCTGCCGTGTCGGTAAGCCTGAAATGTCCGTATTTATTTTCTATAAATGTATCTATGCTGTCGCGGGTAGTACCGGCTATATTCGATACTATACATCTTTCCTCACCGGTTATCTTATTTACGAGAGAGGATTTTCCCGCATTTGGTCTGCCGATTATAGCAACGCTTATTACGTCCTCGTCCTCATCATTTTCATCATCCTCGGGAAGATACTCAAAGACTGCATCAAGCAGGTCGCCGGTACCGTGACCGTGTACGGAGGAAACTCTTATCGGGTCGCCAAGTCCAAGATTATAGAACTCATAGAATGCCGGATCAGGCTCACCTACTCTGTCGCATTTATTTACACAGAGAACCACAGGTCTGCCGCTTTTTTGCAGCATCATAGCGACATCATGGTCTGTTGCGACAACTCCGCCGGTAAGGTCTGTTACAAGTATTATAACATCAGCCGCTTCTATCGCTAACTGAGCCTGTCTTCTCATCTGTTTAAGTATGATATCCTCGGAATAGGGTTCTATGCCGCCCGTATCGACAAGCGATATCTTTTTTCCTCTCCATTCGCATTCCCCGAATATCCTGTCACGGGTAACGCCGGGAGTATCGTTCACGATAGCCACACGCTGACCTATGAGCTTATTGAAAAGCGTAGATTTTCCAACATTCGGTCTGCCGACTATCGCAACCACAGGCCTTGCCATACTTTTCACTCTCCCTTCTTTTGATACAAAAAGTAAAAAAGAGAAGGATCGCTCCTCCTCTGTTTAGGTGTGTAGACCTTACAGGCAATTAAGCCTCTGTTTTGATTACTTCTCTGCCGTTGTACATGCCGCAGTTTGAGCATACTCTGTGTGCAAGCTTGTACTCGCCGCAGTTGGAGCATCTTGTAAGAGCAGGAGCCTGAAGCTTCCATACTGCTGAACGTCTCTTGTCTCTTCTTGCTTTAGAAGTTTTTCTCTTTGGTACTGCCATTGTAATTGACCTCCTTGAATATAAAGTACTGAAAATCATTCTTCTGACAGGAGCTGTTTAAGCGCCGCCAGTCTCGGATCCGTTTCCCTTGTATTGCAGGTACAGGAGCCTTCATTAAGATTTTTTCCGCACTTTGGACACAAGCCCTTACAGGATTCCTTACAAAGGAACTTTGACGGAAGTTCCAAAAGAACATCATCTCTCAGCAGAGCGTCAGTATCGAGCTTATAGTCAGGTGCTTCAATATGATCGTCACCGCTTTCATCAGAAAGCTTTTCAACGATAATATGACGGAATTTATAGGCATAGCTTCTGTCTGCGGCTTTTGCACATCTGTCACATTCAAACCGATATGTAAAGTTTACATCAGCTTCAAGTTCAACAAGACCTGCCCTGTTCCTGACGGTTATATCCGCCTCCACAGGAGGGACAAAGCCTGTTTCGCCCTGAGCGTCGCTGCCCATATCGACCTCTGTATGCAGTGCAATACGTTCATTCTCGCCTAAAAATACTCTTTTCAGATCAAGGATCATAAACTCACCTCAACAGAATGTTTTTAAAAAGCCATATTTTATTATAATCGTCACAGTCGGTTTTGTCAATAGCTTTTTAAAATTTCTACGGAAATCAATTTTATCCACCAGTCAGATGTAAGATTTCAAAAATCGATCTCCGTTAAAAATTCTATATATATTATTCTGCCTCGAATCTTGATATCCTGCTTTTTCCGAGAACATAAAAGGTATTCTTGGCGCAGCAACAGATTTTTTTGGAGTCGAGCGGTACAGATACCTGACTAAGCGGCTTACCGTTGAAGTTATATGTAACTATCCTGTCGGCAAAAAGCGCTGCGGGTCTGTCACCGTATATATCAAGTGATATTATCTTGT
>ONVG01000162.1 GCA_900321195.1 uncultured Eubacteriales bacterium | reverse complement strand
ACGACAGATGATATTTTAAAGGGATTTTCCTCAAGGCATAATGACAATGACATAAGAAACAAAGGGCATAGGCCGCCGAAAAAAAACGTATTTACAGAACGGGCAAACGAAAGACGGGAAGAAAAAAGCAGACCAAAGTTATTTTTTGGCATATCGATGCTGACGCTGTTTATTATCACGCTCATGCAAACGGCAGGGATAACTGATATACCGTTTCTTTCAGCTCATGTATTCATATCCTATACAGTGATGTTCATATCGGCGGTATTGTTCATGCTTTGCTTCAAAAGAAAGGGAAAGCGCATACTTATACAAACGGGCGCGCATTCGTCAAAAAGGACGGCGGCAGTGCTTGGTATATCGGTCATATCGGTTCTGCTGACAGTCGTTTTCGGCTCGTATTTTCTTGACGACTCAAAGTATCTTTTCATATCGCTTCTTGTTATGTTTGAAAGCATAGTGCCGTTTTTCGTGATGTTTGAAAAAAGAGATGTTCAGGCGA
Organism: uncultured Eubacteriales bacterium; assembly: GCA_900321195.1. Classification (GTDB taxonomy): domain Bacteria; phylum Bacillota; class Clostridia; order Oscillospirales; family Acutalibacteraceae; genus UBA1213. The sequence continues at coordinate 3,326 of ONVG01000162.1, read as the reverse complement.
GAGAATTGGTACTTATGGGCGTATTATGCGCGCTGTGCGTGTCGGGAAGAGCATTGTTCTATATGCTGCCCGAATTCAAGCCGCTTACGGCTCTTGTTATAATATGCGCCGCAGCTTTGGGCGGAGAATCGGGCTTTATGATAGGCGCTGTATCGATGCTTGTATCAAACATAATGTTCGGTCAGGGGATATGGACGCCGTGGCAGATGCTTTCAATGGGACTTATAGGCTTTCTTGCGGGAGCGCTGTTCCGCAGAGGTATCATAGCGCCCTCGAAAATATCCCTTGCAGTGTTCGGCTTTGCGGCGGCTTATATACTTTACGGCGGTATAATGAATCCTGCATCGCTGATAATGTCGAGAACGCCCGTGAACACCGAAACACTTCTGACTGTATATGCGTTCGGTCTGCCGGTAGATACGGTACACGCATTATCAACAGCGCTTTTCATATATATAGGCGCAGAGCCGATAATATCAAAGCTTGAAAGGATAAAGCTTAAATACGGGCTTGTATTCTGAAATGTTTGTGGGCAAAAATTCACTATAATATGCTGTTACGTGATTGACAAAATATATGAAATTTTTGTATAATTAATACATAAGTTGTAGTAATACCGTCAAAAAATTATGTAAGGGTAAGAGATAATGAGGATGATATTATCAGCATTCATGTCATTTATGGTACTGCTCATGCTTGTGCCGCTTTGTCCTTCGATAAGAGCGGCGGATGCGCTTGCCTTGTCTATGGAAGCTGATAAAGAGGTAAGAGCCGACAGAAATTTCAATATATACATATCATGCAGATGCAGTGACGGTATAGGCGCATTGAGAGCAAAGCTCGGATATGATAAGGAGCGTCTTGTTCTGAAAGCGGCAAGGCTTGAGAACAAGACAGGCAATGATATATTTCTTTACGAGGACAAGCTTGAATATCTGCATATATTTTTTGCCAATGCGCCAGAAAGACCTGAGTACCGTCTTATAAAGCTTACATTTGCGCCGATAAAAAATCAGGACGATATAAGCTGTGACTTTGATATGTTCTTTTGTGAAGCATGTAAGGACAGCGATGAATATATCTATGCCGATGAGCTGCCGTTTCTCACCGTTGATGCCGTACCGGAAACAAAAATAAGCGATGCTTCATATATCGGCAGGGCTGAAAGCAGCCATAGTACAGAGAGCAAAGCCGAAAGCAAAAAGACTGTAAGCAAAAGCTCTGCCGGCGCAGATAGGACGAAAACAAGCAGGGCGGTCAGTATAACTCAGCAGGAAAAAATTTCTGTAAATGAAGAAACGCCTGAAAATGAAGCGCTTGAAAATAACACTGTCTATTACATAAATACCAAAACAAAAGGCGGCTCGGATGACAAGAGCATGACTATGTATTCGTTTCTCGGAGTGTCCGTTATCTTTGCTGCTGCGGTAATTTTTGCCTTTTTACAGGGGAAAAAGAGGAACGGCAAACATAATGATAAATAAAATATCCGCGATCCGATTTTTGCGTTAAAAAAGTCAAAAAATATATATTTTCATAATTATCTTATTGTGGTATAATGTCATTGTCCATAGTAGGATATCAAATTTTAAGATAATGATTCAGCGGTTTCAGGAAAGTTTTTTCACCGGGTAAGAGGAAATGCTTATGAACGATTTTTTACCTGTTTCAAGAGAAGATATGCAAAAGCGAGGGTGGAACGAGGTAGATTTCACATATATAACAGGAGATGCGTATGTGGATCATCCGTCATTCGGTCCCGCAATAATAAGCCGTGTGCTTGAAGCGGCAGGATATCGTGTCGGTATCATAGCACAGCCCGACTGGAAGGACGAAAAAAGCATTGACGTTTTCGGAGAACCCAGACTCGGATTTCTTGTTTCGGCAGGAAATATGGACTCGATGGTAAATCATTATTCGGTCTCCAAAAAAAGACGTTCAAAGGATTTTTTTACTCCGGGCGGAGTAATGGGGAAAAGACCCGACCATGCTACAGTCGTTTACGGCAATCTGATACGAAAGACATATAAGGATAAGCCTGTTATAATCGGCGGAATAGAGGCAAGTCTGAGGAGAATGGCGCACTATGATTACTGGGATGATGCGCTGAAACGCTCAGTGCTGCTCGATTCGCAGGCGGATATACTTTCATTCGGCATGGGTGAAAAGTCGATGGTCGAAATAGCCGACGCTCTGAACAGCGGAATACCTGTAAAGGACATAACCTTTATAAACGGAACTGTGTATAAAGCTAAAAGCCTTGACAGCATTTACGGCGAATATACAGTTCTCCCGTCATACAGCGAGCTGAAAGCCGACAAGCTCAATTATGCTAAAAGCTTCTATATACAATATACAAATACAGACCCGTTTTCGGGAAAGATACTTGCAGAGCCTTATGATGATGTATATGTAGTTCAGAACCCTATGTCAAAGCCGCTCAGTCAGGAAGAAATGGACAGTATATACGCTTTGCCGTTTATGAGGACATATCATCCGATGTATGAAGCTCAGGGCGGTATAGACGCTATAAAAGAGGTAAAGTTCAGCCTGATAAGCAACAGGGGATGCTTCGGCGGATGCAGCTTTTGCGCGCTGACATTCCATCAGGGCAGGATAATACAGACAAGAAGTCATGAGTCGATAATAAAAGAAGCCGAGCTTCTTATACAGGACCCTGAATTCAAGGGCTATATACATGACGTAGGAGGACCTACAGCGAACTTCAGAAAGACATCATGTGAAAAACAGCTTAAATACGGAGTTTGTCCGAATAAGCAGTGTCTTTTCCCGAAGCCGTGCGCCAATCTCACTGTAGACCATACGGATTATCTTGAGCTTTTAAGAAAGCTCAGGGCGCTGCCTGAAGTAAAAAAGGTATTCATACGTTCGGGAATAAGATTTGATTATATAATGGCGGACAAGGACGATACTTTTTTCAGGGAGATGTGTAAGTACCATATAAGCGGACAGCTTAAAGTAGCGCCGGAGCATGTTGCGGATGAGGTACTGTCAAAAATGGGAAAGCCCGAAAACAGCGTTTACCGTGCATTCTGCAAAAAATATGCACAGATAAACAAAGCTCTCGGCAAGCCGCAGTTCCTTGTGCCTTATCTTATGTCGTCACATCCCGGCTCGACACTCAAAGAAGCTGTGGCGCTTGCGGAGTATCTCAGAGATACCGGCTGCAATCCAGAGCAGGTGCAGGACTTTTATCCAACGCCGTCAACAATATCGACATGCATGTATTATACGGGAGTTGACCCGCGCACGATGCAGCCTGTATATGTGGCTCACGACCCGCACGAAAAGGCGATGCAGAGGGC
>ONVG01000071.1 GCA_900321195.1 uncultured Eubacteriales bacterium | reverse complement strand
AATATCATCCGCCCGATGCACATGGAAATGTGCCGGTATCTCTTTCTTAAAAAGCGGAAGAAGAGCATCGTTTTTTATATCAAATTCAGGCTCGTCAAAATTCTCCCTGTCATTTTCATAATTGCATCTGTCCCTGTAATATTTCCTTGCGCGGAAAAGCGCTTCACGGATAAGCGCTGCCGTTGCCATTCTCGTGACGGGCATCTGCTCCTTATCGTTATATGACGACTTTGGATTTTCTCCGAGAGCAAATTTTATACCGACCGGCGCTTTTATCACCATATTGTCTATGCGCTTTCCGTATGTTTTTACTGCGGCAAGCTGTCCGGCTATGGGATTTGCGCTTCCGGGACCTGTTATTACGGATGTAACGCCTGCGCAAACAGCTTCATCAAAATATCTGTCCATAGGATTTACCGCATCTATCGCTCTGAGGTGCGGAGTTACGGGTTCCGTATCCTCGTTGCAGGCATCTCCCTCGAATGTCAGCGAATCGCCGTACATTCCAAGATGTGTATGCGCATCGATAAGTCCGGGATAAATAATGCCGCCCTTTGCATCTATTACTTCTCCCGTTATGGAATTCAGTTCATTCATACTTCCGAGAGAGAGTATCTTTCCGTATGCAAAACCTATATATCCGTTTTTTATAACGGTATTCTTTTTGTCCATTGTATGTATTTCAGCGTTTATTATAAGCATAGCAAACATTCCTCTTTATAAAAAATCAAAGCCGCATCGGATAAATGCGGCTCTGTAGTTTATTTCTGATAATTATTTCCGTTTCCCCGTCTTGACGAACCTCTTCTTGATTCGTTCGCGCGTTTGAGATTTGATATTTTTTCATCACTGGTCTGCTTGAATTTTGAAAGCATATCCTCAAAGCTTACAGGTTCTGAACTTTTCGCGGGCTGCCACTCATAGCTGCTTACTGAGCTGCGCGGTCTTCCCTGCGAATTAGAGCCGCGGTTCTGTCGGTTATTGGTATTTTGCTGCGGAAGCGCTTTCTTTATCGAAAGGCTTATTTTGCCGTCATCACCTATGCTGAGCACCTTGACCTTTACCGTCTGTCCCTCAGTCAGATGATCTTTAATGTCGTTCACATACGTTGGAGCAACCTCGGAAATATGCACCATACCGGTCTTACCGCCTTCAAGATCAACAAACGCTCCGAATTTTGTGATTCCCGAAACCTTGCCCTCCAATATCATTCCTACCTCTAAGCTCATACTAAATACGTTTTCTCCTCTCAGTTACCGGCAATGTTTATAAATTCAACTTCACCGCTTTTTACATAATCCAGATTTTCTCTTGCTATCTTTTCAATGTAGTCCGAAAGCAGATCAAGATCATTATTTTCTGCTGCATCGGCAAAATGTTTAAGCTCTTCCATTCTGATATCCTGGAGCGTCTTATAGTTATCAAGCTCGGAAAGCTCTTCTTTTGCCTTTTGTATCCTTACATTCTGATCGACTATCCGAACAGCAACATAAATAACAAGAGCGATAACAGCGATACAAAGTATCCAGTTTGTTTTTGCCTTTACTCTCTTTGTCTTTACAGCCTTATTTGCCCCGTTCTTTTTTCCTGCCCCAGTCAGATCACCCCTTACCTTACTACATTCGACAACAAAACCGATACAACAATATTATTATACAACATTATACATATGTTTTTCAAGGGAAAATCAACACTTTTTTATTTTTTTTAAGATTTTTCTGACATTTCTGCCAAAAAATTCTATGCATGATGAAAAAAATGACGCTGCCGGAAAATAAACCTTATTCACACAGCATGTTATGCTTCCGAGCGCCAATACTGCAAAGCGTTTTATGAGCCTTCCGAGAGTAAAATAAAGCAGACAGAAAATAAGTACCTGTGCAAAAACAGAATAGCCTCTTATATTTCCCTTTGTCTGAGAAAGTGCAAAAAGAAAATTCATCACCGCCGCAAAAAGCATGAATATCATATCGCTGACAAAAAGCCTTATTTTTCCCGGCGGTGCAGCTATGTTCACGATCTCCATTATCATAAAAACCGCAAACAGCAATGCCCCCAGCACAAATGAGCGAAGAAATATAAGTGTCTGCTGATAAATCGCTATCTCCAAGCTATCACCTATTTGAATAATCTTGAAAAAAATCCGCCTTCCTGACGATGCGTTTCGGAATATACGAGCGAGTCTATTTTTCCGTCTATATTCAGTTCACCTGTTTCCTGACTGAAATCGTTTATGTGCAGCTTTTCGCCCTTTATGCAAAGCTCTCCAAGCTCGGTGATGAGCGTTACGGTATGGTCGTCAAAGCCTGCAACATCATTTACCCCCGAAAAAGAAAGCTGCTTTCTGTCCTCAAGTATCATGCTGTGCTTTTTTCTTACAGCCGTCTGCATTTCAGATGCCATTTTACCGCCCCTTAAAATTCATTATATTAATGTTTATTCAGAGGAGCTGCATGTTATGCATATCATGTCAGCAGCTTATACATAAGTCCTGCTTCTTCCTTTTTAGCATATTCGTTTATGCTTACGACCTCTGCTTTTATCGGATGTGCGCCCATACTTATCTCTATTATATCTCCGGGCTTTACCTCGTAAGAGGCTCTCGCCTGTTTTCCGTTAACGAATACCCTTCCTGCGTCACAGGCTTCATTCGCTACTGTCCTGCGCTTTATTATTCTTGATATTTTAAGATATTTGTCAAGTCTCATTTTGTCCCTCCGTGTAAAAAAAGAAGCCGACTTTTATATCGGCTCCTTTCCGTTTTTCCAAGATAAATTATTACTTATCAACAGCATCCTTAAATGCCTTGCCTGCCTTGAATGCAGGAACCTTTGAAGCAGGGATAGTGATCTTCTCTTTTGTCTGCGGATTAACTCCCTCTCTCTCTTTTCTCTCATGACGCTCGAATGTACCGAAGCCTACTATACGTATCTCCTCGCCCTCTGATACCTTTTCAACTATGGTATCAAACAGTACGGAAACAGCCTTCTCTACATCCTTCTTTGAGATGTCCGCTTTCTCTGCTACAGCAGCAATAAGTTCTGTCTTGTTCATGTTTGGTTTCCTCCGTTATTTTTCTGAATTTGAAATTGCGTTTAAAAAGCCATCCGGCTCTTCATAACAGCATTTCTGTATATCAATGCCTTTTTCCTCTGCAACGGTCTCAAGTCTCTGAAATCTTGCAATAAAGTTATCGCAGGCATCATACAGCGATCTTTCACAGTCCGTTTTAAGAAATCTTGACAAGCCCGCTATACTGAAAAGCAGCTCGCCGAGCTTGCTGCCGTAATTATCGGTCTTGTTTTCATCTGCAAGCGCTTTCAGCTCATCAAGCTCTTTCTGTACAAGCTCAAAAGCCTGTTCTGTGCTTTCAATAGCCGCGCCGCCTCTTTCAGCCTTTTTCCAAAGCTTTTCGCTCCTCATAAGAGAAGGAAGTGTTTTGGAAACGCTCTTCATAGCTTCGCTTGCGCTCTCCTGGGATTTGGACTGCATTTTTATCTGATCCCAGTTTTTCAGTACTTCATCGGGAGTATCAGCTTTTACATTTCCGAATACATGCGGATGTCTGAGTATCATTTTCTGGCATACATCATCCGCAACATCATCAAGAGTGAAATTATTCTGCTCTGTTTCAAGGACACTGTGGAATACTACCTGCAAAAGCACATCGCCAAGCTCCTCACGGAGATGTTCTTTATCATCCTCGTCTATCGCTTCGACTGCTTCATAGACTTCCTCGATAAAATCACTGCGTATGGTCTTGTGTGTCTGCACCTTGTCCCAGGGACATCCGTCAGGCGCACGAAGCTTTTTCACTATCTCAACAAGATCATTCACATTATAGTGTTCCTTAAACTCAAAATCCACTTTTTTCCGATCTCCTTCCGACCTCTTTACAAATACTGTAACAATATACTATTTTACTCTATCAGCTTGCGTTTTTCAAGTATTTTTACAATTTTATTTCCCTTTGGCATCTGGAGAACATCCTCTCTCTTTATTGCCTTTAACAGCAGCAGGGCTATAAGGTATACGACAATAGCGGTAACGACTGCAAGTATAGTTGCTATGCGCTGCTTAAAGAACATATCAAAGAATATCTCGGAGAAATAAGCTGCTGCTCCGCATATAAGTCCGGCGATAAGAGGTTTTACGAATATAGAAATAAAATCAGGTATTATCTTTGTTTCACGGCATATAACGAACAGCGCAACTACCGTTACAAAGCCGTAGCATACTATAGAACCGATATTTGCGCCCTGTATATTTATCTGCGGTATGCCTACGAGCACATAATAGACGATTATTTTCATTATCATGCCTACAGAGAATAATTTGAGCGGAACATCCATTCTGCCTATCGCCTGAAGCATACTGCAAAGCGGCGTACTTGTCGCTATGAATATTACCGATATTCCCATTACGGTAAGGACCTTTGAGCCTATCTCTACTTCATCGGCAACGCCGCTGCCGTGATATATCATTGAAAGGAGAGGCTCTGCAAGCACAGACATTCCTATACCGGAAGGTATTGTTACAAGCGTTGTGACTCTCATTACTGTTTCCATACTCTTTTTGAGCTGTATCTTGTTGCCGCTCGTCCATGCAGCAGTAACAGACGGGAGAGCCGTAGTTCCGAATACCTGTGTAACAGCGGTAACGAGCATCATAAGCGTAAGCGCTATGCCGTAACAGCCGTAAAGGAAGGTATGTGTTTCATTTGCGTAATAAACATTATCGGGTATAAGTGAACCGTAAACATCAAGCAGGGCTTTAGGGTCTGTCTGCATGATGTTGTTTATCCTTATCTGTACGAGAGTCGAGTCTATCATATCGGCAAGACTCATTATTATCGAGCCTAAGCCTATCGGAATAGCCGTCTTTACCATTATTCGCAGGGTAGTGCCTGCTCTTCTCGGCTTCGGAGAGCTTTTCAGTTCCTCAGCCGTTATACCGTCGCCGCCTTTTTTATATCTTATGAAAAGGAAAACGAATCCTAACAGCGAGCCTACGGATATACCGGTTATCGCAGCGCCTATTGCTATAGGTATTATTGCCGACTGCGCCTCTATCTCATTCGCGCATTTTACTCCGAAAACATAGCCTGTTTTTGCATACTGACCCATTCCGTATTTTGTGACCAGCAGAGATGCAGCAAGTCCCAAAAACAGCTTGCAGGCTGCTTCTATTATTTCGGATATCGCCGTAGGCACCATGTTCCTCATGCCCTCGAAATATCCTCTGTATATCGACATAAGACAGCCGAAGAATATTGTCGGTGAAAGACACAGCATTGCGAATATCGCATTATCGGCATTTATCAGCTTGATATAAATAAAGCTGCCAAGCACCATTGCTAAAAAACACAGGCATCCTGCTATAACAAAAATAGGAACAGACACTCTATGTATCTGTTTTACATCACGGTATCTATTTTTTGTCACGCTCTCGGAGACCATTCTTGATATAGCTATCGGGAAACCTGCCGTTGAAAGCATGAACAGCGGGTTATACAAAGCATACGCCGAATTGAAAAGTCCCGTACCGACTCCGCCGAACTGGTTTGACAAAAGTATCTTGTATATCATACCCATGAGCTTGACTATTATCATACTTGAGCCAAGCACCATTGCGCCCTTTAAAAAGGACTGGGATCTTTTGCCGCTTTTTGTTTTTGACACTTGAGCACTTCCCTTCTTTAGTCTTTATCCGGACTTTGCGCTAAATATCCTTGCACCGCATATATCATGCAGTGCAAGGATCATCATGATATCAAAGCTCATCATCAATAGTTTCTTCGGCATATGAAAGAAGCTCTTCATCCGTGAATTCGTCTTCACCTGCAGGCTTTGCTGCGGGAAGCTTTTTGCCGCACTTATTACAGTATACAGCTCCTCTTGCGTTATATGTCGAGCATTCGGGGCATTTTATCTTTTCTCTTGTGTTTTCGATCATCTCATTGACTGTCGCAAGCTGCTCGTTAAGCTCCTTTATTTCTTCATGGAGCTGTTTTATGCCGCTGTCATAATTCTGACCTGTCTTGTTTGCCTCATAGCATACGCGGCCGAGAATATGGTATTTCTTTGAAAGCTCTGCTTTTATATCGGAAGCCGCAAGAAAAAGCTTTGTCCTGTCGATCACCTTTCCTGCCTTTCCGCTTACGGTATCAACTGCTGATCTTGCATTGACTATAAGATCATCAAACATACTCATGGCACATCTCTCCACTCTTATATTTTTTATTTTAATTATAACATCATTATATAAATTCTTCAATAGCTTTTATCAAGCTTTTATGCTATCATTAAGCCCTTTTTCAAGTTTTATGACACTATCAGTACACATAGCTGCCGCCGCCCAGAAATTCTCTTATGAGCGAATTTTTTGGTATCAGCGACTCATCTATATCTTCAAAGCGTTCAAGCGAGCTTATAAGACGGCTTGCGACAGGATAAAGCGGTGATGACTCGTCAATAAGCGAAAGTCTTTCAAGCGCAGGTTTTTTGAGTACACACGGCTCATAGATATGGATAGTGTTTACAGTGAAATCACTCGTGTACCGATAGGGACGTATATATTTCATCTCACCGTCAATAACTTCATCCCACATATCAAGAACATGCTCGGCGTTGGTATTCCTGAATTTGCTGTCACGGACTATACGTCTTATACATCTCAGCTCACGGTCATCAAGAACATAGTCCTCATTGTCCTTTATTCCCTGCTTAACGCTGACATATATCCTGCTCATGTTTTCTCTCGGCACCATATGCTCAAAAATAGGGTTCAGCGCATGTATTCCCTCCAGGATAACTACCGAATTGCTTTCAAGCTTTATGTGCCTGACTTTTTCGCTGCGGCGGCTGTATGAAAAATCATATACAGGTATGTCTGTTTCACCTGTTAAGGCTATCTCTGCAAGGCATTTTTTCATAAGCTCGGTATCGAGCGCATTTACAGACTCAAAGTCGGGTTTTCCGTTCGGCAGGCGGTCAACAAATTCAAGTCCCTTGTAGAAATCATCAAGCGATATCAGTACGGGACTGCATCCGATTATCTCGAATTCCTCCGCAAGCTTCTTTCCGCAGGTAGTTTTTCCGCTGCTCGAAGGTCCCGATAAAAGCACGATATGACGCTTTACAGGTATATCGGCTATCCTGTTTGCTATCATGCGGAGATCACCACGGAATATCTTTTCAGCCGTAAGAACAAGATCCTCCGGATTTTCCTTTGCTTCACGGTTTATCCTGTTTATATCGCATGCATACCTGCGATATGTATTAAGCCAGTTCAGCATAAAATTCTCTCACCCTTTCCTTTCGTTTCAGCATCTCGCTGAATCCGTTAATATATTCATACGGGTATTTATAGTTAAATATTCGTTCAAGCTCTTCAGAAAAAGGTTTTTTCAGCTTTGTGACAGCTCCTGCACCGCAGCCGATTATGGTATGTGTTTCATCCATCACAAAAACATTATATATCCCATCAAAGCCTTCCTTTGCCCAGCCTACATTTTCAAGATTGCCCTCCATCCTTG
>ONVG01000073.1 GCA_900321195.1 uncultured Eubacteriales bacterium | reverse complement strand
AACAAATCTGGGGGAAAGTAAGTTCTGTGAGTACTGCGGAACGGGCATTAAGGAAATAAATATCAAAAGCTGGAAATTCACCAATATCGATGAACACGGTATAAGGGGAAAAAAGTATTTTTAAAACAGGAGATGGTTAAAAATGGGAATTATTAAGGCTGCAATGAATGCAGTAGGCGGAACTCTTTCCGACGCTTATCTTGAAGCGTACCGTCCCGGTCCTATGCACCAGAGAACAGTTGTTGTTCCCGGTGTATTTGCTGATGCAGGTCAGGGAAGAAATACCAACACCAAAAGAATGAACAACGTAATATCCAACGGTTCTATGATACAGGTAGCAGCAGGACAGCTTATGTGTCTTGTTGACGGAGGACGTGTCGTTGACTATACAACAGTTCCGGGATATTATCAGGTACAGAATTCAAGTTCACCTTCACTTATGAACGGTGAATTCGGCGCATCTCTCAAGGACGGCTGGGAGAGAATAAAGTTCGGCGGAAATACCTACCATGAGCAGAGAGTTATATACATGAACCTCAGACCTATGGCAGGTATCAAATTCGGCACCAAAATGCCTGTGCCTTATTATGATGAATTCTATAAGATAGATGTAAAGGTGCGCGCATTCGGTACATTCGCTATCCAGATAGTAGAGCCTTGGAAATTCTTCAACACAGTTATCCCGCCTGAGTGCGTAACAGACGGCGTTCGCCTTGATGTTGAGGATTTCCTTAATGATACATACATGGCAGAGTTCCTCAGCGCTCTTGGTCAGGCTCTCGGCTCAATATCCTATGAGGGTCTCCCTCTTTCAAGAATATCTACTAAGGTGACTGAGCTTAATAAAAATATGCAGGAAGCTCTCCTTCCTTCATGGAAGGAAGAAAGAGGTATGCTCATAAGCTCGGTAGCTATTACCAACATTACTTATGATGATGATACCAACGAGCTTCTCAAGGAAAGAAACAAGGTCGCTATCTATAACGACCCGACTATGCGTGAGACCTTTGTACAGACCTCTATCGCAAGAGGTATTGAAAAGGCAGGCTCTAATTCAAACGGCGCTATGGCAGGCTTTATGGGTGTCGGAATGGGTATGAACGCAGCAGGCGGCTTTATGGGAAGTGCTTCACAGACAAATATGCAGCAGATGCAGATGATGCAGCAGCAACAGCAAATGCAGCAGCAAATGCAGCAGCCGATGCAGCAGCCTATGCAGCAGGCAGCAGACGGCTGGACATGCGAGTGCGGAACAAGCAATTCAGGCAAGTTCTGTGCAAACTGCGGCAAGCCGAAGCCTGTACCGCAGAATAACGGCGCATGGACATGCGAATGCGGCTCAAGCAACAACGGCAAATTCTGCGCAAACTGCGGCAAGCCGAGACCGGCAGCTCCAAAAAAGATAAAGTGCGATAAATGCGGCTATGAGCCCGACATGACAAAGACTATCCCTAAATTCTGTCCTAACTGTGGCGATCCTATCAATGAACTGGATTTTCAGTAATATAGGATGAGATTTCCGGGTGATATTCCCTTGTCATGGCGTATGTTTGACAAGGGATGTCACCCGATTTTATATTACCAAAAAGAGGTGAATTTGGTGTCGCCTGGCGCATCAGTCATATCATGGAAACAGTTTCGTATAAATGTATAAATTGCGGCGGTCCTTTACAGTACAACGCCGAGAAACAGAAATTCTATTGTGAATTCTGTCGCAGTGAATTTACGGATGAGGAACTGAAAAAGCATTTCGGGGCGCTTGATGAAAAGCTGGAAACAACCGAGTCTGTATCTGAGGAAAAAGCTGATGATGTACCCGAAGGCTTTGAGGATTTTGCCTCGAATACAGTAATGTATACATGTCAGAGCTGCGGCGCAGAGATAATCGCGGATAAAACTACAGCAGCAACATTCTGTGTATATTGCCATAATCCTGTGGTACTCTCCAACAGACTGACAGGTGCTTTCAAGCCCGATAAGGTGATACCTTTCATTATATCAGAGGAAGAGGCTCAGCAGAGATTTTTCGATTTCTGCGGAAAAAAGCATTTTCTCCCGAAAAACTTTATTTCAGATGCTCAGCTGGATATGATGAAGGGTGTGTATTATCCTTATTGGCTCGTTGATTCTCTTAAAGACGGAAATCTTTTTGCAACTGCTGAAAAAAGACGTACCTGGACAGAGGGTGACTATGAATATACCGAAACAAAGATATATAAAATATCCCGCGCAGGTAAAATAGACTTTAAGGATTTCCCGCATGCCGCATTGAATGGTGAAAACAGTAAGGCTCTTAAATATGTAAACCCGTATGACGATAAGGATTTCAAAAAATTCACAATGGCGTATCTGTCGGGATTTCTTGCAGAAAAGCGCAATACCGAGCGCTCAGACTGTCAGGCTGATGTTGATGCCGAGCTGAGGAATTATTCCGAAAAGATATACCGCTCAACTATAAAAGGCTATGACAGTGTTCGTGTTGACAGCTGTAATGTGAGTACACTCAAGGAGTCATGGCAGTATGCTATGCTTCCTGTATGGATGATGACATTCAATTATCAGGGAAAAGACTACCTTTATGCGATGAACGGTCAGACAGGCAAGAACTACGGCGAGCTTCCGATAAGCAAAGGCAAGCTTGCAGCTTTCGGAGCTATAATGTTCGTTTTGCTTGCATTAATCTGTTTGTTGGGAGGTTATTTCCTGTCATGAAAATAAGACGCATACTTTCCTGCGCTGCGGCAGCGCTTGCTGTGTCGGCATGTGTATGTATGTTTACCTGCGGCGCTTCGGCTGAAATACAGCCTGACGTTCCGGCAGTTCAGGAAACAGTGACCGAGAATAACGAAATTAATATAGTAAAAATGGAATATGACAGCGGACATGAATATGATAATACTGCCAGTTCCAAAAACAGCTCATCAAAGAAAAAAGAAGTGAGCTGGCCAAAAATTATCCTGATATCCTTGGGCATAAGCGCACTTGTTACCGGTATAACTGTATTCTATATTTATAACGGATATAAGAATAACGGTAAGACTGAACCTTATAAGTATAATGAAAAAGCTCCGCTTGAGCTTTCTGAAATGATGGATACGCTCGTAGACGTAAGAGTCACGAAAAGGCATATCGAGCGAAACAACAACTGAATATTCTTATTATCTATTTTTGATCAACTGACTTACATGGATTATTTTTATTTAATAATTTAACTGGGGGGTTTTATTATGAGAATTGATGTAATGCCTGTTGCTACAGAAAAACAGATAGTTGAGATTGAAGAGACCGCAAATCATGTTTGGCACAACTACTACAAGGATATTTTTTCAACTCAGCAGATAAGCTATATGCTGGAAAAATATCATTCAAGAGAGGCGCTCAAAAGACAGATGGCAGAAGGATATATTTATTATATGCTTTTTTCTGACGGCAACTTTGCAGGTTATATGTGCTATAAAATGTACAGTGACCATGCCTTTATCTCCAGACTTTATATAAAGCCTGAATACAGAAGGCAGGGACTTGCAAGGAAAATGATCGAACGCTTTGAAAATGTGTTCAAAAATGATGAAAGCGGTTTCGGACATATCAAAAAGATCAAACTCAATGTTGAAAGAAACAACAGCTTCGCGATCAATGTTTACGAGCATCTTGGATTTAGCAAGACAAGAGCTGTTGACAATGATATCGGCAACGGTTTTGTATGCAAAGAGTACATCATGGAAAGAAAAATAAATAAAGAAGCAAGGCGATGAATTATGGGAAACAAGCTGAAAGCGTATATAAAGGATCTGCAGATACTTCTTGAAGAAGAAAGCGAGATAGAAAATATCCCTCTTCTGAAAAAAGAGCTTCTTGTGGAGATAGGATTCTGGCAGCATGAAAGGCTTATACACCTTCTTGTAACGATATTGTTTGCACTGCTTACGATGTCGGTATTCGTGCTGATACTGTTCTATCATACTATAGGAGTGCTTCTGCTTTTGCTGGCAATGCTTTCACTGCTTGTTCCGTACATAAGACATTACTTTATCCTTGAAAACGGAGTCCAGACGCTCTATGTTTTTTACGAGGAACTTACAAGGCGTGAGCATAAAAATGATACTTCAAAGGTGATTATGCCCAGGTTAGAAGGGGTCGTTATCAAACCCATAAAAAAAGAAGAACATAAACAATGAAAAAGCGGGTACGGTAATTTAGTTTACCGTACCCGCTGACTTTTTATCAGTCAAAATTGTCAATGTCGTCTATGTCATCGCCGAATGAGGTGGTTTCTTCGTTTTTGGCTTTTCTTGCGGCTTTCTTTTCAGCTTTCTTTTCAGCCCTTTCAGCCTTTTTATCTTTTGTTACTGTTTCAGCTTCTGCATCAATAAGCTTGTTCTGTACTTCGACATTATTTACTGTTTTCTTTATAGCCTTCGCCATTAATATTACTGAAACGATATCCCAGAGGCCGCTTACTAAAAAGGAGATTCCTATGAGTCTGAAAAGAAGGTCAACAGTTATATTTCCTCTGCTGATTATTGCTATTATTCCGAATGCTGCAAGTATCAAGCCGAGTATGAGGTGTATCCACCAGCCCTTTATTTTCAGGCGCATAAAGTTTATGGCATTCTGAACTTTAAGTACAGCGATTATAAGTATGCTGAGGTTTATCATAAGCTTGAGTATTTCTTTGAACTGGTCGGGCTGGGTGATAAAGAATATACCGATGCTGAGCATAGCTGCGCCCTGAACAAGAGCGAATGAGCCGAACATATCCTCACTTTTAAGGCTGAGAAATGCAAAGCATCTTAAAGCGCCCCATAACATAAGGATAACGCCGAGTATCTGACCGATGAATGTTTCAAACTGCTGCGGCATTGCTATCATAAGACAGCCAAGTATCACTATACCTATGTTCATTACGAGCATTTCGGCTTTCATTTCTCTGACCTTTTTTTTGATGTAGTCCCATCCCTGACGGTCTACGGACTGTTCGTTTTCCTGTTTTTTTGCCATATGTATTCCTCCTTGATATTTGTGTTATTGCCTGAAGCTATGAGGCAATTTTGATTTTATATAATTATATCATATAATTTTATGTATGTACAGTTTTTTGTAAAATAATGATAAAAAACAACAAACGGCGCACGAGAATTTCTCTGCACCGTTTGCATCAAGGGGATTATTTGTATCACTGTGACAGTGGATACCTAATGAAGAGGGTCAGAATAAGCCGACAGAAGCCAACCTATATCCTGACAAAATTATATCATACTAACTGTGCCAAAACCGTGCCAGAATAAGCTTTATTTATGAATATTTTGTTAATTTTTGTTGAAAAATTGCAGAACATATGACATAATGTTTATGACGAAATATTATGGAGGTTTTATCCCATGCAGGCGTTTATAGAGCGTATAGGTATACCGGCGTTTATACAGGTGATTATAGAATTATGGAACCTTGTGTTTATGATAATAATGATATTATCTATTATTGTCAGCATGAGCAAGACGGATTACGACAGCGAGTCGCAGAAGCTTTATCTTCCGTTTTCAAAAGAGATAATAATATTCTTTTTTATTATATTCATGTATAATTACTTTGATGTTATGTGTACGATAATGATAGGGGAGAGGAGCAGGTACGGCTTTTTTGTCAGGCAGGCGGCAGAGTTTGGATATTTTGCTGTAGGCTCGGCTCAGATGATATTCTTTTTACGGCTTGTAAAAAAGAATATCGCCGATAAGATAGGCTCGGTAAAGCTCAGGATAGTTACATCATGTGTTGAGCATTTGCAGATAGTGTGTCTTTTTTTCCTTTGTCTGACACCTCTTACAGGAGCGCTTTATTATTTTGACCAGTTAAACAACTACCACAGAGGACCGTTTTATATTTTATGGTACTTTGTTATGCTTATATCGTTTGTGTATATATTCATGGTTTTCATACTTTTCAGAAAAAATGTAGACCCGTTTTTTGGGAAGATAACGCTTGCGTCTTCTATCGCTCCGCTTTTAGCTTTTCTTTTCAGCTTTTTATTTACGGATATTTCATTCAATAATATGTCTGTTTCGATAACGGCGCTTATAATATTCCTGCTTTATGAGCAGAATAAAACAGCTATTTCGGTAAACAATGCCCATGAGCTTGAAAAGAGCAAGCAGGAGCTTCAGGAAAATAAGATAAAGCTTCTTGTTGCTCAGATACAGCCGCATTTTATATATAATTCTATAATGGCTTTGCAGTCAAAATGTACGGATGACCCTGAACTGTACGAGGGAATAAGCAGCTTCGGAAAGTATCTCCGCGCAAATCTTACGGCTATGTCGGAGAATACGCTTATACCGTTCAAGGATGAGCTTAAACATATAAAGGCATATCTCCAGCTTGAAAAACTCAATTTCGGTGATAAGCTGAGAGTAGAATATGATATAGAGATAGATGATTTTATGGTGCCAGCATTTTGTGTAGAGCCGCTTGTTGAGAATGCTGTTCGCTACGGCATAAGCACATACACGGACGGCGGACTTGTAAAGATAAGCGTATTTGATGAGCCTGATTATATTATGATAGAGGTATGGGATGACGGCTCAGGCGGAAATAAGCTCACGGACGTGCAGAAGGACAGAAAAAGCATAGGTATAGAGAATGTGCGTCTGCGGCTTAAAGCAATGGATAAGGGCGAGCTTTCCATAACACAGGACGAAAAGGGTACGAGTGCTGTTATAAAGCTGAAACCGCTTGAAGCTGTATGATAGGGGGACTGACTATGACGACTGTAACGATAGATGATAATAATGCGATATTAGACCTTATGAAATATATAATGAATAAGATAGACCCAGAGGGAAAACATTTTTTTGCATGCTCGGCAAAAGAGGGCTTGAAGATGATAGAGCGAGAGAGAGCAGACGTTGTTTTTCTTGATATAGAGATGCCTGAAATGTCGGGAGAGGAAGCGGCGTATATTCTCAGAAGGCACTATGGCAATATAGATATAATATGCATAACGGGACATTCTGAATATGCAATGTTAGGACATAAGATACATTGCAGCAGCTTTATTACAAAGCCGTTTGATGAGGATGATATACTGGAAGCGCTTAAATGGGTGAGAGTGCCTGTAAAGTCAAAAAGGAATATCATCAAAGTCAGGTGCAGGGAGCATTTTGCTGTTTTTGCCGACGGAAAGCCTTTCAGCTTCGGAAGAAGGCTGACGATAGAGATATTCGCATACCTTATATACAAGCAGGGCGCATTTGCGACAAACGGCGAGCTTATAGGCGTTTTCTGGGACGGCGACCCCGATAAGCAGGATCTTTTAAGAAAGCACATCAAGGATATGAGGGACTGCTTTGATGAAGCAGGAGCAGAAAATGTGCTTATGAACATTTCGGCTGGCCAATATAAGAAAAAGCGCCTTTCTTAGGCGCTTGACGGTTGTGAAAAAATAATCCCCATCACTTTAGTGACGGGGAATTTCTGACCCATCGGGGATTCGAACCCCGGACACCTTGATTAAAAGTCAAGTGCTCTGCCAACTGAGCTAATGGATCGTATTAAAAAATAAATGACTGGGATGGCTGGATTTGAACCAGCGATGACGGAGTCAAAGTCCGTTGCCTTAACCGCTAGGCGACACCCCAATGTTTCCCTTGTAAATTCACGCAGCAAATACTGCTGCGTGATGTACAAGTAAATAGTGTGGGGTGGGTAATCGGATTCGAACCGACGATCTCCAGTGCCACAAACTGGCGCTTTAACCAGCTAAGCTATACCCACCATATCAAGCGCGCCAAAAGGGACTCGAACCCCTGACCTACTGCTTAGAAGGCAGTTGCTCTATCCAGCTGAGCTATTGGCGCAAGTGGAGCGGGTGATGGGAATCGAACCCACACAACCAGCTTGGAAGGCTGGGGTTCTACCACTGAACTACACCCGCATATCAGCGACATGTAATATATTATCATAAACTTCTTGAAATGTCAAGTGTTTAGTTTTAATTTTTTTTCTTTATTTTTTTGATTTTTTTTTAAAAAAGTCTTGACATATTTAAATGTGTGTAGTATAATACTAAATGTTCTCAGGTCAGACTGCTGAACACAAAATGATATATTGGGGAATTGTGTAACGGTAGCACGACAGACTCTGACTCTGTTTGTTGGGGTTCGAATCCCTATTCCCCAGCCAGTTTAAGCCTTGAATTTTATTCAAGGCTTAATTTAAGAACGAGGTGTAGCTCAGTTTGGTGGAGCGCTACGTTCGGGACGTAGAGGCCGCAGGTTCAAATCCTGTCACCTCGACTTGTATAAGGGCAGAAGGCTCAGGCTTTCTGCCCTTAAATTGTATTATAAATTATTTTGAATGTTTTCGCTTGTGTATTTGGTTGATATTAAAGATATTTTCAGAAAGGAAGAAAAAGTAATGTCTTTACAGAAAGAAGCCGAAAAAATTTTAATTTCTCTATCTGAAAGCAATGAAACGTCTAAAGCCTTTTTTGTTCCGACAACTGAAGAACAACTCGATAGTTTGAGAGAATTAGTGGGCGACAAATGCTATAAATTTATTGATTTTTATAAAGATTACCAGCCAAATAATATTTCTTTTCTGAATAGTAATATAACATTGATTGGCATTGATGATATTTTATCAGAAAATACGGAACTTGCTCCTGGGGTTGTTTTATCCGAGCTTGGTATCTTTGTTTTTGCTGTTACAGTTGGAGGAAATGTTGTTTGCATTGATACTAATGAAAATACGGATGGAGATCCTGCTGTTTTATTGATTGATCACTCGTTTATATATTTTGACCCCGATGATGAAGCTGAGATTGCAAATATTCCGAGTTATTTGAACGAGGATGATTTTGATGAGGAAGATTTTGAACTCAATTATGAAAATGTCAGAAAATTTGTTTATAGGATAGAAGAATCATTTGTTGAGTTTATAAAAAAGTATTCCATGAATCAATATGATGATCTTGAAAAATATTTATAATGTGTCCTATTGTTACGATTGGATTAGCTATATGAACAGCTTGTCGAAAAAGTCTATCCGAAAGGGTAGGCTTTTTTATTAGTTTCACGGTGGAGGGAATTATTATATATAAAAAACAGAGGAAAGATCACTCTCTCCTCTGCTGTCGTTGTTAAATTCTTCTCCCAAGCTGAGTGTTTCTCATATCCGTCTCGGTCTTGCTGACAGCCATATAGACAGCCTGTCCCTGACCGACGATTATCACCTTGCTTTTGGCACGGGTGACGGCGGTGTAAAGGAGATTGCGCTTCAGCATAATGTAGTAGCTTTTCAGCATCGGGATGATGACGGACTTGTACTCCGACCCTTGTGACTTATGAATGGTTATAGAGTATGCAAGAGTGATATTCTGCATTTCTTCCGGATAATACCACAGTACATCAGGCTTACCGTCAAACATGATCCCGCAAAGCTGATTATCGTCCTCGTCCTTCTTTATCTCAGCAATAAAGCCTGTTTCGCCGTTTGATACATTTTCGCTGTTCTTTGTCTGCATGACTCTGTCGCCAACGCGGAAAACTGAGTTTTTTAACGTGATCTCCGGCTTGTCCGGTGCGGGCGGGTTGATAGTTGCCTGAATACATTTGTTATATTCATTGACGCAGTTTTTGCCCCTTGATTTCATCGGACAGAGAATACAGCAATTTTCTATCCCGACACGGTTTATCTCTTTGATGTACCTGTCGATGACCGTATTAAAGCAAATATCGTTATCATCGGTCTTTGCAAACTGAAATTCCTGATTGTAGGATAGCTTTGCATCTCCGTTGTTTATCTTCTCTGCATTGATCGGGATAATGCTACCTGCACCCTGACGATAGACAAGGTCAAGCCTTGTGACAGGAACTTTTCCGCAGGTGATAAGCTCGTTAAGAACATTTCCAGCTCCGACGCTCGGAAGCTGGTCACTGTCCCCGACAAGCAGAAGCTTGCTTTTCTTCGGATCAATGGCTGCCATAAGGATTGCAAACAGCTTCTGGTCGCACATTGAAACTTCATCAACTATAACGACATCGGCATCAACAGTCTGCATATCTTCAAGCTTTGTTTCCTCGCTTATATGCAGCCCGGAATGAATCGTGTATGCAGGTCTGCCCGTTGCCTCTGACATCCTTCGTGCCGCCTTTCCGGTCGGAGCGAGAAGCAATACATCCGATTTTGCTTTGATGCGGAACTGTGTTTCAAGTATAGCTTTCAGCACAATTGATTTTCCAGTACCCGGTCCTCCGGTGATAATGGAAAAGCGGTTTCGGAAAAACTGCCCGATAGCTTCCTTTTGTTTTTCGGCAAGCGGAAAGTTGTTTCGCTCGAAATCTGCAATATACGGATCGACACTGACAGGCTTTTCCCGTATGCACAGAAACGCCCTTACGCGCCCTGCCGCAAAGCTCTCGTTATCATAGTTGTATGCGAGATAGGCATAGCCGTTATCGCCCTTCAGAACGCCGTCTAAAGCCATTTTCTTTATCACGAATGTAATTTCATTGGTGGACACTATTTCGCTGTCAAACCCCTCGTTAATCAGCGTATGGGCGGCTGTACGAAGCTCCTCCTGTTTCATGCAAAGGTGTCCTTCGTTCTGTGCTTCTGTAAGCACAAACTTCAAGGCTCCCATTCTGTAAGCACAAACTTCAAGGCTCCCATTATGCGAAGCGGATCATTCGGAGGAGTATGTGTTTTTGCCGCGATCTCGTCAACAGTTTTGAATCCGAAGCCGTTGATCGTAAAAAGGACATAGGGGTTGTTTTTGATTTTCTCCGATGCAGACGCACCGAAACGGTCAACGATCTTCTTGATGTTGCTGACGGAAATTCCTGCCGGCTGTAAAAGCATCAACAGATCCTGGTATCCGTAATTTACCGTATAAGCATCCTGAATAGCCTTCAGCTTTTTCTTTGTAATACCGCTTACTCTGAGCAGTTCCTCCGGATGATTTTCAATTACCGAAAAGACCTGTTCTCCGAAGGTTTTATAGAGCTTTATCGCCGTTTTGTTTTTGATGTATGGCAAAACTCCGGATGAAAGAAAAGCGATTATGCCTTCCTCTGTTTTCGGCAGAATGGAAATGCAGGTGTTTATCTTCATTTGCAGTCCGTATTTATTTGATTCCCAATCTCCGTCAAGGTTGAGCTTCACATCCTCGCTGTGCGGGATATTGACTCCTACACCTACAAAGGTTCCGTATTTCATGGCATTCTGCGGCGGTTCGCTCTCGTCCTCTGGTTTGAAGGAGCAAATTGAAAAATCGCCTTTTTCAAATATCGTTCGCTGGTATGTTGCTATCATTTTTGAATCCTCCTCAGAAAAATAAAAGGCAGAGAGATACGGCTTTCGCCATATCTTTCTGCCATTGTTGATATAATTGATCTTTATGCGGTCAAACCTGCTTTTTTCTTAAATTCTTCAACCGTCATTTTTTCCTGCTGTGCTGCCTGCATTACAGTGATGATACCACTTTTTACAAGATCAGCCAATACTGCTATCCTG
>ONVG01000141.1 GCA_900321195.1 uncultured Eubacteriales bacterium | reverse complement strand
AAAAACATTTTTTTTTTTTTTTTTTATATTTTTTAGTCTTTTATGACTATAAAAGAAAGGGATAAAATATGAAGGTAAAAATAATCACACTCGGCTGCAAGGTAAACCAGTTTGAATCGCAGGCCATGTTCAGAGAGCTTACGGAAAACGGCTGGAAGATAGCGGCAGATAATGAAAAGGCTGATGTTTCAATAGTAAACTCATGCGCCGTTACACAGGTAAGCGAACAAAAAGCCGTCAAGCTGATACACAGGTTAAGACGCGAAGACCCTGAAACAGTTATCGTGCTTACAGGCTGTATGGCTCAGGCGTTTCCTGAATCGGGAAACAAGCTCAAAGAGGTGGATATCGTTTTAGGAAACAAAAGGCGCAGCGACCTTCTCCCCACTCTCAATAAATATTTTGCCGATAAACAAAGGCTCACCTTTGTTGAGGACTATTCAAAAAAGGACGAATATGAAAGTCTGTTCGTCAACGATTTTGTCAACCGTACAAGAGCATTTCTCAAGATAGAGGACGGCTGCAACCGCTTCTGCTCCTACTGCATAATCCCCTATGCAAGAGGCCGTGTACGCTCATGCTCGCTTGAATATATCCGTGACGAGATAAAGGCCTTTGCCGCAAACGGATATAAGGAGATAGTTATTATAGGCATAAATCTTTCATCATTCGGAAGCGACAACGGACTGAAATTCTCCGACGCCGTAAAAACAGCTTGTGAAAGCGCAGATATCCGCATAAGGCTCGGCTCTCTCGAACCGGAATCTATGGATATCGAAACGCTGAAAATACTTTCACAGTACAAAAATTTCTGTCCGCAGTTCCACCTTTCACTTCAAAGCGGATGCAGCGCTACACTAAAGCGGATGAACCGTCATTATACACCAGAAGAATATGCCGAGATAGTCAATAATATACGCGCGGTTTTTGAAAACCCGTCAATAACAACAGATGTAATGGTCGGCTTTGCGGGAGAAACAGATGAGGAGTTCCGTCAGTCGCTCGAATTTGTTGATAAAACAGGCTTTGCGAAGGTACATATATTCCCGTATTCAAGACGGCCGGGAACCGCCGCAGACAAATATCCCGACCAGATATCTCCGGAGATAAAAAAAGAAAGGGCTGCAGTAATGGCGCAAACAGCCGAAAGGAATACTGCCGCCTTCATGCGCTCGCAGTTGGGACGAACTGAGCCTGTACTTATTGAAACAAGAAACAAAAACGGCTTATACGAGGGCTACACCATGAACTACACTCCCGTTTTCATAAAAGCCGATGACAGCTATGTAGGAAAGATAGTAAATGTCAAACTTACAGAAGCCTTTGACGACCACTGCCGCGGAGAAATGATCAGCAATTGACAGTTATATAAAATCACCTCTGTGTCAGCTTGTTCTTTCCTGCAAATAATTTTTTATATTCATCAGGATCATATATCAATTATATACTATTTTTTTCCTTTTCTAAAGCGTTTTATTATAAATTAACAAGAATTTATCAAAACATCTTTTGTTAATTCAAATAACGTGATATAATAATTTGGAATGGATAAAAATTATTAATTATTCATTATTCAATATTCATTATTTCCGGTGATCTCATGAGAATTTTGATTTTTACAGAGGTACTTTCTCCATATGTATGCGGAGTTTCAAGCTATGTGGAGGTATTGAAGCAGGGACTTGAAAAACTGTCGCATGATGTGGTCATAGTCACCTCATCTCTTTATAAGCAGGATGCTACACTGAAACACGGTGTAATATATTGTCCTGCAAGAAGGTCGGGCAACAAATACGGTCATGAATGCAGAAATCCTTCAGATGCAAAAACCATTGAGTTTATAACAGACCTCAAGCCCGATATAATACATATACATACGGATACAAAGATAGGCTATATGGGGCTGTCAGTTGCAGACAAAGCCAATGTGCCTGTTGTGTTCACTATACATGACTACTTTATGGACAGGTTTGCTTCCGACAATTCAAAAATGGTATGGAATGTAAAAACGTACTTTGAAAAACAGCATTTTCAGGATATGCTGGACAATGCCGTTACAGTCACATCATCATGCAGCCGCGCCTCGATATTTGTACAAAGAGCTGACAGAAAAAGAAATGTAAAGCTGATACAGTCATCAACGGACACGGATAAATTTGACTACAGGACTGCCACTCCCGAATCAATAAAAAAGATAAGGATGAAGCTGGGGCTGGCTCCGAAATCGACAGTCGCAGTTTTTGCGGGTCAGATAACCGTTGAAAAAAATCTTGAATTTATCATAACCGCATTCGCAAAATATATAAAGAGAAGTGAAGACATACAGCTGCTAATAGCAGGCGAAGGCCCCGAAGCCGATTATCTCAAAGCTCTGTGCAGGACTTTAAAAATAAGCGACAGGGTAATATTCACCGGAAATATAGCAAACTCACTCATGCCCGATGTATATTCAGCGTGTGACATATATGTATGTTCATCCGATGATGGATTGATGTCAATGTCATTTCTTGAAGCTATGTCATGCGGTCTGCCTGTGCTTGTAAAGTCGGACAAGGAGCAGATAGTGCGCGATACGATAAAAAGCGGTGTTAACGGCTTTATATACAGCAAAAAAGCCGAATTTGCAAAATATCTCAAAACTCTGGCATCACTTGACGCAAACAAAAGAAAGCGCATAAAACAGATAGTGCGTGGTTCTATCGTTACCGAGAACGACACAAAGCTTGCAGAGCAGTATGTTGAGGTATATGAATCTGCAATACAAAAATACAAGAAAAAAAGATACAAATGATATTTCCTGCAAACCAAATATTTTATAAAAAATACAAACGGCTAAAAAAGTTGCCGGAGTAAACTATAGGACAAAATTGATTTCCGTTTATTGCATTCCACTGATAAATGAGTTATAATAATTATCAACAAATTATATATTTATCAGGAAGTGATATTTATGAGAACCGATAAAACAAACTATTACCTCGATATCGCAGAAACAGTGCTTGAAAGAGGTACCTGCCTAAGAAGAAACTACGGCGCTATTATCGTTAAGAATGATCAGATAATCTCGACAGGCTATGTCGGCGCTCCGAGAGGAAGACAGAATTGTATAGATATGGGCGTGTGCGTCCGTGAAAATCTCAAAGTCCCCAGAGGTGAACGCTATGAGCTTTGCCGCTCCGTTCATGCTGAGCAAAATGCTATAATACATGCGTCCCGTGATGATATGATAGGCTCTGTTCTTTATCTTGTCGGAAAGGATGTCAAAACAGGCGATTATGTCGAAAATGCTTCCGCCTGCTCAATGTGCAAGAGAATGATAATCAATGCAGGCATCGAAAAAGTCATAATCCGCAACAGCAAGGATAAATTTACGTCTATAAATGTAAAAGACTGGATAATAAATGACGAATCAATACAGGGTGTATTCGGATATTGAAAATTTTGGTAATTTTTAGAAAAAATTTTTCAAAAAACAGTTTACTTTGTGTCGAAATATGATATAATTATTACATAAAATTTTAATGAAAGGTGAATACAGCTATGGGAAAATTTGTCAAGGAATTCAAAGAATTTGTCATGAGAGGCAACGTGCTTGATCTTGCAGTCGGCGTTATCATCGGCGGCGCGTTTCAGAGTATCGTAAATTCACTCTGTAACGATGTCATCCTTCCGGGTATAAGCTGGATAGTCGCTATTGTTTCAGGTATGGACGTTACCAACGAAAAGGGCGAGCTTGATTTTACAAAAATAACAGGCGCTCTTAACGTAGGTCCTCTCAGTCTCGGTAAATTTGCTGCGGCTATAATCAACTTCCTTATCATGGCTATTATCATATTCGTTATGGTAAAAGCTATCAACAAGCTTATGTCTGTAGGCAAAAAGCCTGTTGAGGAAGCTCCCACAACAAAGAAGTGCCCCTTCTGTATCAGCGAGATCGACATCAACGCTACACGCTGCCCGCACTGTACTTCTGTTATAGAAGAACTGGCTGAGGAAGCTCTTGAAGAGGACAAAAAAGGCAAGAACAAGAAATAATACGTAATCAAGTATTATTTCACAGCTTGAAATCATCAGCGGTAAATTTCGGAAGTGTCGGCATAGACTGCGGTTCACGCTTTAAAGGATCATATACATATCTTTTGCATGTATCATCTGCAGTCACTGTGCCATAAGGACATGACGGATTACCGCTGCTGTTTTTTTCACAGTATTTACAGTAGTCGCATCTCTTCGGGATGTTATTGCCGAAAAGCTTCTTTTTTGAAAATAACATTCTTCATTTCCCCTTTGTTTTTACATTCGCTATATATTATAACACTATATTGTTTGATATGTAAATACCTATCTTATTTTTCGCACGGAAATCAACTTTCTTTAAAAGAAAATTAAAAATGTGCCGTTCTGAACACAGATGATCAACTTTAGTCACATAATTTGCATTATTGAAATGATTATTGATTGTAATAGGCGTTAAAATAACCATTTCGCTGT
>ONVG01000076.1 GCA_900321195.1 uncultured Eubacteriales bacterium | reverse complement strand
AGCTATCTATGTTGTCAAGGGAAAAGTCAGCCTTACGGCTGACGGGCAATTCATCCCACCGCCTTAGAGGCGGGGGACTTCTTGCCCATTTAGGTTAAATATGAGCAACCGATAACAGAACCGGCCGCTCATATTTATTAACCGATAGTATTGATAATAAAGTTAATCTAAACAGATTAGTCCTTCATCTGAGCTTCAAGAGCCTTGAGCTTTGTCATTATAGTAGCATCGTCCATAACGCCCTTGTTTGTAACGATCTCGCCGCCGAAGCCGCCAACGTTAGATGCCCAGTACTTACCGCTTACGCTTGCGCCCTGCGGATGTGCATATGGCTGCTGATCTGTTATAGCCTTGAGTGCAGGCTCGTCCTTAACCTTCTTGCCGTTGATCTCGCCTTCTATAGCCTTCTGGTTAGTCGGGATAAGGCCTCTTGTGCCGTATCTCTTGAGCTGTGAATCAGTATTTGTGAGATAGAATGCGAGCATATGTGCGCTGAACTGTGCCTTTGAGTACTTGTTAACGCCAACGAGCTTATAGCCGCCGAATGAGTGGAGCTGTTCCTGCTTGCCGTCCATAAGAACTGTAGGAAGCTTAGCTGCGCCGACATTCTCTTCGCCGATAGCCTTCTTTATGTCAGGACCTTCCCATGTACCGATAACTGCTGCTGCGAGCTCACCTGTTTCAAAGCCCTGCTTAACGTATGCGTTATCGCCCATTGTTCCGGGAGTACCCTCATAGCCATTGCCTTCGTTTTCTGCGATATGGCACATTGCCTTAGCAGCTTTAAGACCGTTATCGTTGCCTAACTCTGCTGTCTGAACGCTGTCCTTATACTCTACCTTACATCCTGCTGCGAAGAAGAAGCCTGTATTGTACCAAGCGTTGCCGAGGTCGATAAATACCTTTTTGCCTGCTGCCTTTGCTTTTTCGATCATCTTATCGAGTTCGCCTACTTCATCATCCTTGAAGACTCTCTTATCATAGTACATGAAGTAACCGTTATCAGATGTCTTCGGATATGCATACATTTCATCATCTACTGTACAGATAGCTACAGAGTCAGAAGTATTGTTTGTCTTTACAGTCTTTTTGAGGTAGCCTGATACAGCTGCGATATCGTCAGCTTCAACGAGTGATGAAAGCTGGTCATCTGCGAAGTTGAATACGTCTGCGCCGTCCTCAGGAGACTCGATTATCTTGCCGCCTGCTGCGTCCTCACCGATAGTACCTCTTACATCGACCTTAACTGTAAGGCCGTTGCCGCTGAATTTCTCACTGAATTCCTGTGCGATAGTCTTCTCAAATGCGAGGTCAACACTTGCACACCAAACTTTAAGTGTAACTGTACCGTCAACAGCCTCTTTCTTCATTTCCTCCTGGATAACAGAAAGCGTATTTGCATCAGTGATGTCTATTATTTCGCCTTCTTCGTCGTCATCGCCGGTATCTGCTGCAGATGCTGTAGATGTACCTGCGCCCTGGCTTGTTGTTGTACCACTCTTAGACGGTTCTTTTTTTCCGCCGCCGCAGCCTGCGAGTGCTGCTGTTGCCATCATAGCGGTAAGAATAAGTGCAACGATCTTCTTGGATTTACTTGCCATAATAATGACCCTCTTTCTTAAAAAATATAAAAGTTGTTTTTTGCACGTTGCGTGCCACAGGCGTAAAATGCCGACTGCAAAGCTTTTCACAACAGTAAAAGCCGAACATACTCCGCCGCTACAATAATAATAGCATACAGGTCAAATGATTTCAACGCCTTGCCGTCATTTTTATCATAAGTCACAAATATATCTTTTTCCATTTGTGCAACTTTTTGGATTTTTTTCAACTAATTGTCAGGAAACAACAAAATCAACGATTTTACATGTATATTACGCCTATTTGACCCTTGTACAAAATACACATAAGCTTTTTTAACTTTTTTTAAAAAACAGAAATTTTTCATTAAATTTTTACCTGTTTTTTTAAATGCCGGCGATTTTCAATGAATTTTATGTCAAAATACACAAAGTATAATTTCAAAAAAATTTCAGTCTATTGTATAAGATTTCACAGTATATTTTGTGCAATAAATTTAAAATTTAAACTCAGAGTTTTGAACCCTGAGTCTATAATATGATCCTGAAAACTGCCGTTATAAGCAGTATCACACCTGAGCATACCGAAAATATCTGTTTTTTGGGACAAAAGCCCTTTATCCTTAAAGCCGCTCTTTCACCGATATAAAGAAGGAGCATCTGGAACACTCCGCAAAACAATGGTACAAGCAGTGCGCTTATACTGCTTATACCTGCGCTTATACCTGCCGCAAAGGAGTCTGCCGAAAGTGCTATCCCGACAGTCAGCGCTTCATACGGCTCTATCGTCTTTGAAAGGTCAGCATCACATTTTTCGGGGTCGGAAAGTATCCTCGCCGCCGCTTTTACACCGTCTGTCCTTTCAGATACTTTTTCTTCTCTCCTCTCACGGAATGCCGAAAATATCATATATATCCCCAAAGCAGCAAGAAGCGCTGCACCTGCCGTTTTTCCAAAAAATTCAGGCACTATTCCGCTGAGAAGCCGTCCGAAAACAACTGCGCCGCTCGTGACCGCTGTCGATACTGCAAATATTATCCCTCTTGCCGTCAGCGACATCCTTATCCCGCCAAAGCCGCATGATATACCTATAGTAAACGAATCTATACTCAGTGCCATACTCAGCACTATCATCCCGATGATACTCAAACGCCCACACCTCCGTTTACATAATATGTTTTAATAAAAACCCTGCGACAAACTAAGGCTCATATAACACGGTTTTTTATAATATACATTACATATAAACGAAAGATCGGGAGAGTGAAGCTATGGACTGGCATAATGTCACATGCGCTCAGACTGCCTCTGAGCTTAAAACCGATATGACAAGCGGCCTTTCATCATCAGAAGCTAAAAAACGCCTTGAACATTACGGTAAAAACATCCTGCGCTCGTCAGGTCATCAAAGCGTTATAGTAAAATTTTTCTCTCAGTTTGCTGATTTTATGGTGCTGATACTTCTTGCAGCCGCAGGAATTTCTTTTTTCACATCACTGACGGGTGACGGAAATTTTACAGAGCCTGTTATGATACTGCTTATTGTAATACTTAATGCCGCTGTAGGAACTGTACAGGAATGCCGCGCGGAAAAGGCTATAGACGCTCTTAAAAAACTCTCATCACCTCATGCGCGTGTCATACGCGGCGGAAAACAGACAAATATCCCCTCGGATGAGCTTGTCCCCGGCGATATATTATGTGCAGAAGCCGGCGACCTCGTATGTGCCGACGCAAGACTTATTGAATGCACCTCACTTAAAGCCGAAGAATCCGCTCTCACAGGTGAGTCTGTTCCCTCGGATAAGCGTCATGACTGCATTCTTCCAAAGGATGCGCCGCCTGCCGACAGGAGCAATATGATATTTTCATCATCATTCATCACATCAGGCCATGCGCGGGCTATAGTCACGGAAACCGGCATGAAAACTCAGGTCGGAAAGATAGCCGAAATGATAAACAGCGAGGAAAGTCCTAAAACACCATTACAGAAAAGCCTTGCAAAAACCGGAAAAATACTCGGTACGGCGGCTCTCCTGATATGCGTTGTTATATTCATACTCGGTATGCTCCAGAAAGTTCCGCCTCTCGATATGTTCATGATATCAATAAGCCTTGCCGTTGCAGCCATCCCCGAAGGACTGCCTGCCGTTGTAACTATAGTGCTTGCGTTAGGCGTAAGGAAAATGGCAATGCACCGCGCTATAATAAGGCATCTGCCTGCGGTTGAAACTCTCGGAAGCGCAAGGGTGATATGCTCCGACAAAACAGGCACTCTTACTCAGAATAAAATGACAGTTGCAAATATAACCGCGCCTGACGGTACTGTAAGCGCGCATTCCTCCGCAGGAAGCTTTATACTCGGACTCGGAGCTTTGTGCAGCAACTGTACGCTTACCAAAAATTCATCGGGATATTCGGCAAACGGCGACCCGACA
Organism: uncultured Eubacteriales bacterium; assembly: GCA_900321195.1. Taxonomy (GTDB): domain Bacteria; phylum Bacillota; class Clostridia; order Oscillospirales; family Acutalibacteraceae; genus UBA1213. The sequence goes on along the minus strand of ONVG01000076.1, from coordinate 3,210 downwards.
GAAGCAGCAATAGTAAACGCTGCCGCAGGTATCGGACAATACAAGGACAAGCTCGACACACAGTTCGCAAGGATGCAGGAATTCCCGTTTGACTCTGTGCGAAAACGTATGCTGACTGTACACAGGCTTAAAAGCGGGAAATACAGAGTCATAGCAAAAGGCGCGCCGGACATACTTCTCTCACTCTGTACAGCCGTAAAAAATAACAGCTCCGAGCAAAGCTTAGGAAGCGAATACAGGAAGAAGATACTTTCCCTCAACCGTCAGCTTGCGGAAAAGGCAATGCGTGTGATAGCCGTTGCATACAAGGACTGCGCTTATCCGCCGAAAACCGTTTCCGAAGCGGAAAGCTCTCTCATATTCTGCGGTCTTATCGGCATGAACGACCCTCCGAGACCTCAGGCGAGATCTGCTGTATCTATGTGCAGAAAAGCAGGCATAATTCCGGTAATGATAACAGGCGACCACATAGCGACAGCAAAAGCAGTTGCCGCCGAGCTTGGAATATTCACGGAAAACAGCAAAGCTCTCACCGGTGCGGAGCTTGACAAGCTTCCGCAGAAAGAGCTTGAAAGGGATATATACTCATATTCCGTATTTGCAAGGGTATCGCCCGAACACAAAGTCCGAATTGTAAAAGCATTTCAGGCAAGAGGCGCAGTTGTTGCAATGACGGGTGACGGAATAAATGACGCGCCTGCGCTGAGGTGTGCGGACATAGGCTGCGCTATGGGACAAAGCGGTACGGACGTCGCAAAAAATGCCGCTGACATGATACTCACGGATGATAATTTTTCTACCATAGTAGAAGCTGTCGAGCAGGGACGAGGCATATTCGAGAATATAAAAAAGACTGTTCATTTTCTCTTATCGAGCAATATCGGTGAGATACTGACAGTTTTATGTGCATTTCTTATGCGTCTGCCGTCACCTCTGCTTGCGATACAGCTTTTGTGGATAAATCTTGTCACAGACTCAATGCCTGCGCTTGCTCTTGGCGCAGAGCCTGCCGAACCGGATATCATGGAGCGCAAGCCTTCCGACACCTCGCATTCTATATTCGGTGACGGTGCGGCAAGGAGTATTATTATAGAGGGCTGTTTTATAGGCGCATTGTCATTTCTTGCCTACACTATAGGACGTGTATTTTTTGATACGGGAAGTGAGCCGATAGTTGCAAGAACTATGACATTTGCAGTGCTGAGTTTAAGCCAGCTTGTCCATTCCTTCAATCTCAGGAGCAGACATTCACTGTTCAAAACCGGATTTTTCGGTAACATGAAGCTGACAGCCGCATTCATCACCGGTTCATTCATGCAGATATCTGTCATATCTGTACCTTTCCTGTCTGCTGTATTCAGCACTGTACCTCTGACAGCTTTACAATGGCTGATAGTCACACTTCTTTCGCTTTCACCCTTACTGCTTGTTGAAGCCGAAAAACGCGCAATGAAAACAGACTGTCAGGATATCAGGCCGGTATCTGCCGCAAACAAATACAGATACACAAAAAACAGCTGCTGCAAGTGAATTGCAGCAGCCTGATAATTGATTATTATTTATATTTTAAGTTACAAAATTTACTTCATTTTTAGCATTAAAAAGGAGCTGCCGCAGAATGACGTGACAGCTCCTGAAAATTATTTGTCTTCTTTCTTTTCATTTTCGGAGTGCTTTTTCTTGTCAAAAAAAGCAAATATAAGAAAGATAAGCGCAAGTACTGACACTCCTCTGAATATCATACCATAAGTGCCTACCATAAGGTCGGTAACTACAAGCTGATTTGCAAGCCACCATATACCTGTAAAAATGAAATATCCGGAAAGTATATAAACTATCTTTCCCTCATCCTTGAATTTTGAATACAGAAGCGCCGCCATCATAAACCACAGCACAGTATAAAAACATCCCATTTTACCTCTCCTTTATTTACCTGTTATTTGCGCTTTCTATCCTTTAATTTCTCCCTTACACCGTCCTTTGAAAGGAACACTGCACTGAATACAAAGTAAAGCCCGATAACAGAAAGTCCTATATAATGAACGATCATCATAAAGATATTGTCAGGTATCATCTGCTTTATTATATAGTCTGCAAGTATCCATACACCTTCAAAAAGGAAAAAAAGTCCGACAGGTCTGTATTGACTGAAGCTCCTCATCTTAGGCGTGTACATAATTGTTGCAGCAGCAAGACAAATTGCAGCCGATATAATAGCAAGCAGCATAACCCTCTCTCCTTTGATCGCATATATTATAATTATACTTTGTATTATACAAAAATGCAAGCATAAGAAAATCAAAACCTGAAATTTTCCGTAAAAATATGCATTCCGCACTGTACTTCACGACATAAAAAAGCGGACACCCTAAGATGTCCGCTGATATTAACAGTTTGTCGGTCAGATTACCATGTTGTTGCGATGTCGAGCTGATAAGGATCATTGTATGCAAATCCGCCTGTATCAACAACGATACCCATACCCAGAGAAGTCTGTACAAGAGAACCTCTCGGTCTTACATCAAGACCTGCTGCTACCATGATGTAATCACCAAACATCTTACAGCCGTCCTCACGAACCCAATAGCCTTTTGTATCCAGAATGTAATCGATAAGATCTGTATCAACACACTGGTTATACATCCAGCCGCCACGCTGCAAGCTGCTTACGATGCCTGACATATCCATGTTATAATATGTTTCCTGACCGGAAGGACCGTTAAGATTTCTGCCCATTGTATTTGTCAGATAAGGATAGATATAACCTTCTGTATAGTCCTGATATACCGGTGCCGGTGCAGCAGCCTTTTCTTTTGTACCGTTAAGTACTACCTTGTTTACAGGAGCCTTTGTTATCTCGTCGCTTACAAGCTCTGTAGACTCAAGAACGTTGTTTACATACTTTTTCTTGTTGACGACCTTGCGCTCGCCCTCAACGCCCTCTGTTTCTACTTCTGTTTCTCCCTCATAGAGAGAGTCTGTATTTTTATATACTACCTCATAATCAACTGCTTCAACTGTTTCTTCTGTTCTGTACTTTACATTTTTGATAACGATCTTCTGACCTTCTGTAAGCTCTGTGTTGATATCTGTATCAATGATATCATTGGGACCAAGCTCAACTCTGAGATATTCAAGCGCATCCTTTACTGTGCCTGCCGGTACTGATTTCTCAAATACCTTGCCTCTGAGATCAAGAGAGATATTTCT
>ONVG01000222.1 GCA_900321195.1 uncultured Eubacteriales bacterium | reverse complement strand
CCACCTTCCGTTCGGTTATTCTTGCAGGCGTTACCGATATCAAAAGTCTGAAACGCAAGATACGTCCGGATGAAGCCCATAAATTCAACAGCCCATGGAATATAGCCGCAGATTTTAATATTGATATGAGTCTGCCAGTTGAGGGCATTGTGGGAATGCTCGATGAATATGAAAACGATCACCACACAGGCATGGATACTGAGAAGATGGCTCAGGAGATTTATGATTACACAAGCGGTTATCCGTTCCTTGTCAGCCGCATCTGCCAGATCATCGACACTGAGCTTGATATGTGGACGATCAGCGGAGTGAGCGAAGCGGTAAAGCGTATTTTGCAGGAGAAAAACACCCTGTTTGATTCCCTCATGGGAAAGGTTTACGATAATAAGCCGCTCAGTGATATCTTGCAGACTATCCTGTTTAGTGGCGAGCGTGTTGCATATAGTTTATACAATGTTCCTATGATGGACGGCGAAATGTACGGATTTCTTACCAATAAAGATGGTGCGGCAGTGATCTCAAACAGAGTATTTGAAGTGATGCTGTATAATTACTATCTCAGCCTTAATGAACTGAAAAACAGCCCTATTTCAATTTCAGGCTCGGAAAGTAAGGAAATGCTTATCGAGAACGGCCGCCTGAACATGGACAAACTGCTTGAGCGTTATGTCACGGTCTTTGACGATATTTACGAAGGCAAAGCTGACACATTCAGCGAAGAAGAGGGACGCAGAAGATTCCTGCTTTTCATTCGTCCCATAATAAACGGAACAGGCAATTACTATGTTGAAAGCCGGACACGCAACAACGAACGCATGGATATTGTTATAGACTATCTTGGCGAGCGTTTTGTGGTAGAACTGAAAATATGGCGTGGAGAAGCTTATCATGAAAAGGGAGAGCAGCAGCTTGCCAACTATCTTGACTATTATCATCTTGACAAAGGCTATATGCTGACTTACAGCTTCAGCAAAAGCAAAAGCACCACCCTGACCACTAAAACCGTACAGGACAAAACTCTGATAGAAGCTTTTGTGTAATGAGCGATTTCTACGCCCATCTTACATTCAAAAGTGAATACGTTCAAAAAGTTCAGGACTTCCAAAGTTAAAATGGGAGTCCTGTTTTTTTTGTAAACATTTTTTGAACAGACAGCTATATGTCCGCTTGATGATGTATAATGTTATAAAAGAACAGAACCAGGGTGATAACAATGGAAAATGAAATATCCGACAGAACGCTGGAAATATTTTATCGTCTGCTCAGGGGTGAGGCGGTCAGCAATAAGGCAGTAGCCGAAAAATATGGAATATCTTCGCGCACCGTCAGTCGTGACATCGGAAGAATACAGGATTTTCTGGCGGAAAACCGTGAGCTAATGCAAAACTCAGAAGTTATCTATTCACACAAGGAAAAAGCCTATGTTCTGAAAAGCGATGAATTTCTTAAAAACCAGGAGCTTTTTGCATTAGCTAAAATCGTTTTAGGCTCAAGAAGCCTTAACAAAGAGGAGCTTCTGACAATACTCAGTAAGCTGAAAAAGTTTACCACACCGGAGGACAGGCAAAGCCTTGAAAGCATTATCCGCAAGGAGGTGTATCATTATCATCCGGTGCGGTCGGATTGTGAAAGCGTTATCTCTAATCTGTGGCGGCTTATACAGTGTATTGAAAACAAAAGCTGCATATCCGTCCGCTATATCAAAATGGACAGGAGTGAGGTGGTGCGCAGGCTGATACCTTCGGCGATAATGTTCAGCGAATATTATTTCTATCTCGTGGCTTATGATGTGGAAACGGAAAACCACATTGCAAAATATTTCCGCATTGACAGGATAAAAAGCATTACCGAACACCGTGAGAAAATTCAGTTTGACAAGAAATACGATTTTGACGAAGGAGAATTGCGTGAGAAAAATCAATTTATGTTTCCGGGCGAGGTGATGAAGATAACCTTTGAATTTACCGGTCCGTCTGTGCAGGCTATACTTGACCGTCTGCCAACTGCGAAGGTGATTGAAAAGAACGGCAATAAAAGCATTATCACAGCAGAAGTCAATTACGGCAGGGGAATCATTATGTATCTGCTCAGTCAGGGGAGCTGGGTGAGGGTAATTTCGCCGGAGGTATTGGTGAATGATATGAAGTCAGAAGTTGAGGAGGTTATGAACAAATATAAATAAAAATAATCAATA